>NZ_JBEYVC010000065.1:0-53402 GCF_040643855.1 Streptomyces sp. NPDC047072
GGGCGCGGCCGCACGGTCGGTCCGGTGGACGGGCGTCAGCAGTTCTTCACCGACCAGACCGGCGAGAAGTTGTGCGACGGGAAGGTCCAGCCCGGGTCCAGCGAGTAGAGCCGGTTGCCGGTCTGGCCGTAGTAGACGGCCACGGCGCTGGGCGTCTGGTTGTTGTAGTCGGAGCCGACGCCGTTCCACTGCGACAGGGAGTACGTCTTGCAGGTGTACAGGTCGAACCTGGTCCCCGTGAAGTTCGCGCCGGTGTACAGGCACAGGTTCTTGTAGGCGCAGTCGGCACCGCCGTTGTTCGCCGAGGCATGGCCGGCCACCCCGCTCACGGTGGCGCAGGAGTTGTTCCCGGCGCACGCGGTCGCGCCGGACGTCGACGCGGAGGCGGTGCCGGCGAGACCCGCGACGGTGCACAGGGCGGCGAGCGTGACGGCGGTGGCTCTGCTGCGGAAGGTCATGGTGTTCCCCCAGACGGTCGGTGGAGTGGACAGGGCCCGGCGGCGCCCTTGTGGTGCGCCGGGCCGCGGGCACCACTCTCGCCACCCGCTCCGTGGCCGTCACGACACTTTGGCCGAGCCCGAAACGACACAGGAGGCTCTTTGCGCCAAAACACCGCCCCCGCGCAACTCCGCCGCACGCCAGACCGTGGAACGGGGCGGGGAGCCGTGCACACGGCCCTTCGGCGGAGGAGGAGCCTTGTTGCGCATCCACTGCACCACCCGGGACCTGGAGACCATCCGGATCGCCCAGCGCCCCGACCCGCTGTGGGAGATCGTGTGCAGCCTGTGCCGGCTCCAGGACCGCGAGGGACGTGTCCCCTTCGGCGCCTGGCGGCAGGAGGCCGTCGGGCGGATCCGCGGCGGCGGCGCACCGCGGGACGCCGTACGCCTGCTGTGCGACCTCGTGCCGCCGCGCTGCTCCTACTTCCCGGACTTCCTCACCCCCGCCCCCGCCCCGGACACCGGGGGGCTGCGGGCGGGCGTCGACCGGGTGCTGAGCACCCCGCGCGGCCGACTGCGCGACGAACTCGGGCTGCTGGTCGACCACTCCCGGCCACCCGCCGAGGCGGACGCGCTCGGCCGCGGCGAGGTCGCGGCCCTGAAGTGGCTGGGCGGCTCACTGCTCACGTACCACGAGCTGTTCCTCGGGCCCGTGTGGCAGCGCGTCGAGACGGCCGTGGCGTCCGACGTCGCCCGGCGCTCGCGGGCGATGGCCTCGGGCGGTGTCAGGGCGCTGGTCGAGACCTTCCGCCCGATGATCGGCTGGCGGCCGCCCGTCCTGGAGGTGGACTACCCGGTCGACCGCGACCTGCGGCTCGACGGACGCGGGCTGCTGCTGTTGCCCTCCTACTTCTGCTGGCGCAGACCCATCGCGTTGTACGACGACGCCCTGCCGCCGGTGCTGGTCTACCCGGTCGACACGACCGTCCTCCCGGACGGGACCGGAGCCCCCGGCCAACTGGCCCGGCTGCTCGGCCCCACCCGTGCGGCCCTGCTGTACGAGGTGGCCGCCCGCGGCTGCGCCTCGACCTCGGAGCTGGCCGGCACCGTCGTGGTGTCCCTGCCCTCCGCGAGCCAGCAACTCGGCGTCCTGCGCGAGGCGGGCCTCGTCACGAGCCGCCGGGACGGCAAGTACGTCCTGCACAGCGCGACCCCGCTGGGCCTGCGACTGCTGGGGGAACCCTCCGGGGAACAACCCTGAGCGCGTCGATCAACGCGCCGCCCAGTTCACGCTCTTGGTCTGGAGGTACTCGTCGAGGCCGAACTCGCCCCACTCCCGGCCCAGCCCGCTCTGCTTGTAGCCGCCGAAGGGGGTGCGCGAACTCACCCCGGCACTCCCGCCGTTGAGCGTGACCGTGCCCGTGCGCAGCCGCGTCGCGATCTCGTACGCCGTCACGGTGTCCGCGCTCCAGACGCCGCCGGAGAGGCCGTACGGGCTGTCGTTGGCGATCCGCACCGCCTCCTCGTCGGTGTCGAACGGGATCACCACACCCACCGGCCCGAAGAACTCCGTCCGCGCGATCGTCATGTCGTTGTCGACGTCGACGAAGAGCGTCGGCTCCACGAAGTAGCCCCGGTCGAGCCCCGCAGGGCGACCGCCGCCGCAGACCAGACGGGCCCCCTCCTCCTCGCCGACGCGGATCAGCTTCTCCACCTTGGCGCGTTGAGCCTCGCTGATCACCGGGCCCATCGTGGTGTCGCCGTCGGCCGGATCACCGACCCGGACCCCGGCGAGGGCGGTGCGCAGCCGCTCGACGAACTCGTCGTGGACGGAAGCGTGCACGATCGAGCGGGTCAGCAGGGAACAGCCCTGCCCCGCATGGGTGGTGATGCCGGAGAAGGCCGCGCGGACCGCCCCGTCGAGATCGGCGTCGGCACGCACCACACAGGCGGACTTCCCGCCCAGTTCGAGGATCACCTTCTTCGTCGAGGCCGCCGCCTGCGCGTGCACCATCCGCCCGACCGCGTCCGACCCGGTGAAGCTGACCAGGTCCACCATCGGATGCGTGGTCAGCTCCCGCCCGGACTCGGCGTCACCGGTCACGACGTTCAGCACCCCCGGCGGCAGACCGGCCGCCTCGGCGAAGTCACCGAGCAGCAGGGACTCCAGCGGGGTCGCGGGCGCCGGTTTCAGGATCACCGTGCAGCCCGCCGCGAGCGCCGGGATCAGCTTCATCATGCTCAGGAAGAAGGGGAAGTTGTACGCGGGGATCAGCGCGCACACCCCGAACGCCTCGCGCCGGACGACCCCTTGGAAGATCGCCGTGCCCGGGACGACGGTGGGGTCCATCGGCCGCTCCCAGCCGAAGGCCGGCATCACCCGCTCGGCCATGTCCCGCAGATGCGCGACCGGCAGCCGGGTCTGCAGGCTCTCCGCGAGCCACCGCACCGAACCGGCCTCGGCGATGTTCAGCTCGACCAGCTCCGGCAGCCGACGCTCCAACTCCTCGGCCAGCCGCAACAGTACGGCCGCCCGCTCGGCCGGCTTCAGCCGCGGCCACGGGCCCTCGTCGAAGGCCCGGCGAGCAGCGGCGACCGCCCGGCGCACGTCTGCGACCGAGGCCTCCGGGACCTCCGCGACGGTCTCCTCCGTCGCGGGGTTGCGGACGACGATCCGTGCGTCCGACTCGCTGTCGATGCGCCGCCCGTCGATGTAGAGCCGGGTGTCGAACGCGTACGGAGTCGTCATGTCCGTCTCCTCAGGGTGCGGGTGTCGTCGGCAGGGCTTCGAGCAGTGCGAGGCTCGAACGGGCGTATGCCGCCCGGCGTCTGCGGCCGACCAGATACGTGGGCGGGGCGAAGTAGCCGACGTCGCGCGGCAGTGCGTCGGCGCGGGCGGCGAGGGTCGCGCGGGCCTCGGCGGTGGTGCCGCAGACGGCGATCTCGGTGAGCATCTCGTCGGTGACCGCCTTGGCCATCGCGTCGGTGTCCCCGGCACGGAAGGCCGCGCGCAGCTGCTCGACCGGGCTCTCCCAGCCGTGGTGGGCGACGAACGGGTCGTAGGTCCTCACCGTGAGATAGAAGGCGATCATGCGGCGGGCGTCGGCGATGGCGCGTTCCGGGGCGGTGTCGTCAACTGCCGTGATGATCCAGCCGTGTTCGAGGCAAGGTGCTGCTGAGGCCGCGTCCCCGCCCGTACCCTCGACCACCGCGGGCCGTACGACCTCGTTCCACCAGGACCGGGTGAACAGCCCGTGCCCGATGACCCCGTCGGCCACCCGGCCCGCGGTCCTGGCCATCCCGGAGTTGAACGCGGCGAGCAGCACCGGGATGTCGAGCCGGCCCAGCACAGGAGCGCGGACGTCGGCGTCGATGGCGTAGAACTCCCCGGAGTGCCGCACCTTCTCGCCGTTCTCCGCGTGCAGCCAGGCCCGGACGGCCGCCACGGTCTCGGCGATCCGGGCCACCGGCCGCTCGGGAGGCACGCCCAGCCAGTCGCGGTTGATGCGGAACGCGGCGGAGCCGAGCCCGAGGAACAGCCGCCCCGGAGCCGCCCCGTGCAGTTGGCGCAGGGCGGTGGCATGGGCGTAGGGAGTGCGCGCGAAGGCGTAGGCGATGGCCGGGCCGACGAGCGCCTCGCGGGTGTTCGCGACGATCTCCGCCAGGGTGATGTAGGCGTCGTGGTCGGCGAACTCCGAGGCGCAGAAGGCGTTCACACCGGCGTCCTCGGCCTCGCGGGCCACTTCGGGGCCGGGCCATGGCATGCCGAACCGCATGGGATCTCCTGGATGAATAAGGTGCACTCTTTGTGAGCGGGTCAGCGTAGCGTCCAGTGGCCCCGGGGCACCGCGGCGCGGTCCACCTCGGCCTTCCCGATGGGGTTGCCGATCTGGGTGTACGACAGTCCGGTGCGCAGGGCCTGGGTGCGGCCGGAGTCCAGGGACTCCCAGATCGCGCGGACCGTGCCCTGGATTGCGGCGGGCGGCTTGGCCGCGATGGTCCGGGCGATCTCGTCCGCCCGCTGCCACAGCCGCTCCCGCTCCAGCACCTCGCTGACCAGGCCGATCTGGAGCGCGCGGGCCGCCGAGACCCGTTCGTCCAGGCCGAGCAGCGCGATCCGCAGGGTCTCCCCGAGGGGGATGCGCCGGGCCAGGCCGATGGGCTCCAGGGCCGCGGTGAGGCCGTAGCTGACATGCGGGTCGAAGAAGGTCGCGTCCTCGGAGCAGATCAGGATGTCGGCCTCGTTGAGCCAGTAGAACGCGCCGCCCGCCGCCATCCCGTGCACCGCGCAGACCAGCGGTTTCCACACCTGGTTGAGCTTCGGCGACAGGAACTCCCCAGGGTCCGTCTGCGTCCAGACGTTGGGATGGCGGTGGATCCCCTCCTTGACGTCCATGCCGGTGGAGAAGGCCCGCTCGCCGGCCCCGCGCAACACGACGACGTGCACGTCGTCGTCCTCCTTGACGGTGTGCCAGATCAGCGCGAAGTCGTCCAGCGTCTCCTGCGTGAAGCTGTTCAGCGCCCGCGGCCGGTTCAGGGTGAGGGTGGCGACGTGATCCGTCACCTCGTAGAGGACGGTCTTGAGGTCCATCCGGCCACCGTAGGCAGGCTTCCGGGCGGGGGTGCCGCCGCGGCCCACTCACCGGGACTCCCGCCTCGCCCCCTCGACGTGATCGCGATAATCCGTTTACTCTTTTCACGCCGTGAGGGCACCCCGAGAGCCGCGGAGGACGTTGCGATGAAGCCACGGGTGGGGCAGATGCTCGCCAGTACGGTCGACACGACGGCGGTCGTCGTCGTCCGCGCCCCGGAGGGCGAGGTGGAGATCACCTGCGGAGGAGCGGTGATGGCCGAACCGGAACGGGCCGGGGCGGACACCGGCACCCCAGACCCCGGCCAGATGGACGGCACGCTGCTCGGCAAGCGGTACGCGAACGAGGACTTCGGCGTGGAGCTGCTCTGCACGAAGGCGGGCGACGGGACCCTCGCGGTGAACGGCGTCCCGCTCTCCCTCAAGGGCCCCAAGCCGCTGCCGGCCTCGGACTGAGGGGCGGAGCCCGGCCGATGAACGTGACGATGCTGTTGGACATGGCCGCCGACGGGTTCGGCGACCGGACCGTGGTGGGTCGTACCGAGGAGGGGCTGACTCCGATACGGCTGCGCGAACTCGCCGCCGGCGGAGCCCGGGCCGTCCGTGCGGCGGACGCCGACGCGATCGTGTACCTCGCGGTGAACGGCCCCGCCTTCCCGGTCGCCCTGTTCGCCGCCGCCCGTGCCGGGGTGCCCCTGGTCCCGGTCAACTACCGCCTGGGCGCGGCCCAGTTGGACGCCCTGCTGGCCAACCACCCCCGCGCCCTGGGCATCGCCGACCCCGAGCAGTCCGAGGCCCTGCACCGAGCCGGACTGAAGACCCTGACTCCGGCGGAGTGGCTCGACACCGCGGCCGCCGGTGAACGGGAGTCCGACGAACCGGTGTTGTCGGACGCCCCGGCCGTCCTGATCTACACCAGCGGGACGACCTCGGCCCCCAAGGGCGTCATCCTGCGCCACCACAACCTGGCCTCCTACGTGCTGGGCACCGTGGAGTTCGCGGGCGCGGGCCCCGACGAGGCGGCCCTGGTGAGCGTCCCGCCGTACCACATAGCCGCCGTGTCGAACGTGCTGAGCAACCTCTACGCCGGGCGCCGCACCCTCACCCTCGAACAGTTCACCGCGCGGGGCTGGCTCGACCTCGTGCGCGAACAGGGCGTCACCAACGCCATGGTCGTGCCGACGATGCTCGCCCGGATCATGGACTCCGACGGCCTCGACCGCTCGGTGCCGTCCCTGCGGGCGCTCGCGTACGGCGGAGCGCGGATGCCGGTCCGGGTCATCGAGACCGCGCTCGCCGCGTGGCCGCACGTCGACTTCGTGAACGCCTACGGCCTCACCGAGACCTCCTCCACGATCTCCGTCCTGGGCCCCGACGACCACCGGGCCGCCCTCGCGAGCGACGACCCGGCGGTGCGCGCCCGGCTCGGCTCGGCCGGACTGCCCGTGCCCGGCGTCGAGTTGGAGGTGCGCGACGAGATCGGCGAGGTGCTCGCGGCGGGGGAGACCGGCCAGATCTGGGTGCGCGGCGAACAGGTCTCGGGGGAGTACGCGGGGCAGGGCTCCGCGACCGACTCGCGCGGCTTCTTCCACACCCGTGACCGCGGCCGTCTCGACGCCGACGGCTACCTCCACATCGAGGGCCGGGCCGACGACACCATCATCCGGGGTGCCGAGAACATCGCCCCCGCCGAGATCGAGGACGTGCTGCTGCGCCACCCCGGTGTGCTCGACGCGGTCGTGGTCGGCGTCCCCGACGAGGAGTGGGGCCAGCGCATCGAGGCCGTCGTCGTCCCGCGCACCGGGGCCGAGGTCGATCCCCGGGACCTGCGGACCGCCGTACGCGACACCCTGCGCGGATCGCGGACGCCGGACCGCATCACGTACTGGCCCGAACTGCCGCGCACCCCCACCGGCAAGCTGATCCGGCGGGACATCGTCGCCGCGCTGACCCTTGAGGCGGAGCCACTTGAACAGCCCTGAACTCCTGCGCGACCTGACCGAACGTACTGCGGTTGCCGCCCGGCGCTGGGCTCCGGACGCCGTGGTGGACGGCATTGAGCCGCTCACGGGCGGCACCTCCAGCCTGACCTATGTGGCCGCGCTGTCCGGTGTCCCGGCGGGACACGAGCGGGTCGTCCTCAAGGTGGCGCCGCCCGGTCTGCCGCCGGTGCGCAACCGGGACGTGCTGCGGCAGGGCCGGATCATGCGGGCGCTGAGCGGTCGTCCCGGCGTTCGGGTGCCGAAGGTGCTGTTCCAGGACGCGGGCGAACCGCCGTTCCTCGCCATGGAGTTGGTGCCGGGGGAGTGCGTGGAGCCGGTGCTCGTCCCACGCGGTGCCGTGCCCGCCGCGGATGTGCACGCCCGCGCGCTGGACGCGGCACGGATGCTCGCCGCCCTGCACCGCGTGGACCCCGTGGGCGTCGAGGAACCTCCCGTCTCCCTCGCCGACGAGATCGACCGCTGGACCCGGGCGTTCACGACCGTCCCCGAGGACCTGCGCACCGGGCACGAGAAGGTCGCCGACCGGCTGCACGCCATCGTGCCGCCCGCCATGGCGCCGGTGTTCGTCCACGGCGACTACCGGCTCGGCAACACCCTGTGCGCGGCGGGCTCGGTGACGGCGGTCATCGACTGGGAGATCTGGGCGCTGGGCGACCCGAGGGTCGACGTGACCTGGCTGACCTTCTTCACCGACGAGGCCCGGCACCCCGCGTCCGTCTCCGACGAACCCACCGGGATGCCCACCCGTGCCGAACTCCTCGACGCCTACCAGGAGGCGCGCGGTGAACGCCTCGCCGATCTGGAGTGGTTCGAGGCGCTGACGAAGTACAAGGAGTCCGCCGCGACCGCGCTGCTCATCAAACGCGGCCGTAAGGCGGGGGAGTTGACGGACATGCACCGGCGTATGCGACCCGCGCTGCCGGTTCTGCTCGACGAGGCACTGGAACTGCTGGGCTGAACCACCAAAGGGGTGACCGCAGTTGTTGCGGTCACCCCTTTCGCATGCTCAGGCGTTCTCGGAGACCGGCGCCAGCTTCTTCGACTTGTCGAAGTGCACGACGTCGGCCAGCGTGCCGCCCAGGATCGCCGCGCGGTCCTCGTCGGAGACCGTGCTGTCGAAGTTGAAGGCGATGCAGTCGGCGCTGTTGCGGAAGGTGCCCTCGGCGTGCGGGTAGTCGTTGCCCCACACGACCGTCGAGAGACCGGTGATGTGACGGGCCTTCACGGCCGTCGGGTCGTCCGCGAACTGCACATGGATCTGGCGCTGGATGTACTCGCTGGGCTTGAGCGGGTACGGCCACCGCTCGTTGATGGTGAAGAGCCGTCCCATCGCCGGCTGGTCCTTCGGCGGGCGGCTGTCGTCCCAGAAGCCGAGCCACCAGTCCGGGTCCTGGCCGATGCCGGTCCGGAAGGACTTGTCCATGGAGCCCATGTACGAGACCAGCCAGCCGGCGGTGAACTCGATGAGGTTGAAGTGCAGTTCGGGGAAGCGCTCGCAGACCCCGCCGCCGACGAGGTCGGCGATGATCTTCTGCGGGCTGGCGAACGTGGTCGCCGCGCTCTGAAGGCGGCCCGACACCATGTCGTCGGTCAGCTGCCCCTTGCCCATGTTGACGGCCATCATCATCTGACGGACGGTCGTCGCCGTCTCCGACGTGCTCTCCCTGGTCTTCACCCCACCGGTCGCGACATGGATGAACACCGGCATGCCGTGCGACTGCGCGGCCGCCCACAGCGGGTCGTACATCCGGGAGGCGTACGGCACCGGCGGGGTCTCCGGGACCAGGATCGCGCCCAGGCCCAGGCGGGCGCAGCGCTCCACCTCGGCGACCGCCTCCGGGATGTCCGTGACCGGGATGGCCGCCGTCGGCCGCAGCCGGTCCTTGTGCGTGAGGAAGCGCTCGGCGATGTAGTCGTTCCACACCCGCGCGTGCGCCATCGACAGCTCGTGGTCGTCGGTGAAGAGCACGAACAACGAGAGGTTCGGGAACATCACCGAGGCGTCGACGCCGTCGAGGTCCATGTCCCGCAGGATGTGCTCGGGCACGCCGTCCGGGGTCTCGCCGCCGAACTGCCGGTACTTGGAGATGGTCCAGCCGTCGTAACCGATGGTGTGCAGCTTCTTGAACTCGGTGTGCCCACCCTCGACGATCGGCTCGTCCAGAGTGAACTCCTCTTCCCAGAGGGCCCGTTCACGCAGGTTCTTGGGGAGCCGGGTCTTGAACAGATCCACCGGCTCGATGATGTGCGAGTCCCCCGACACGACGAATTCCTTGAACACGAGCCGTACCTCTCTTCACGCAGATTTGGAGTACCGACCGGTCGTTCTACGATTGTTTCCGTCAGATGTACTCCCGTTGATTGCGTTAGTCAAGAGAATGCGCAGGGCGCCCGTCGACGAGCGTGGCGCGGACCGTGTCGGCGGAGAGGGCGTCGAGGGCTGCGCGCAGGGGGACATGCAGCAGGCACAGGTCGGCGGTGGTACCGACCGTCAACCTCCGTTCCATGGCGGGGTGTTGGGGCTCGCCGAGGAACAGGCCCAGTGCCCGGCGGCGGTCGATCGCCTCGCCGTCGTCCCGCTCGGCCGCCGCGCGCATGACGGCCCAGGGGTCGGCCGTCCCGTACGGTGCGTCCGTCCCGGCGGCGACCGGGACGCCCGCCTCCGTCAGGGTGCGGCAGCGGTACAGGTGGGGGCGGTCGTCGGGGTCGGTGTCCGTGGCGTACGCGGCCTTCCGCTCCACGGGGAAGTGCGGCTGCGTCACGACCGTCAGCCCGAGCCGCCGGATCCACGGGATCGTCTCGGCGGGGATCACGGAGCCGTGCTCGACACGGTCGCCGGGGACGGAGCCCGTCTCGTCGAGGGCGAGCAGGGTGACCAGCAGCTGGACCCGGGTCACGCAGTGCACGGCGACCGGGCGGGGGCGTACGGCCGCGACGGCGGAGGCGAGTTCGCCTGGGGTGGGCAGAGTCGTGTCGTCCAGGAGCATCTTCACGGGCGGGTCGACGCCCATCACGACCAGGCGTTGAGGGAGGACCGAGAGCAACTGGGCGAGTCCCGGGGCGGGATGGGGGTCCGCGTTGGTGAACCCGGTGACGCCGGCGGCGGCCGCCCGCCGTCCCACGCCCTCCAAGTCCAGCCGAACGGGCGGCACATGGCCTCGCAGTCGCTCGTCCTCCCGCCAGAACCGTCCGTCGCCGTTCGAGTCGAGGCCGGCCGCTTGGAGCGCCGCGCTGTTCCACACCCACAGCGCGCCCGTGCGGTGTTGGACGCGGACCGGGCGGTCGGGGGCGATGCGGTCCAGGACGAATCGGTCCAGCTCCCCGGCGACGCTCTCGTGGTAGCCGACGGCCCGGACCCATGCGCCGGGCGGACCGGTGCGCAGGGCGGCGGCCAACTCCTCGACGCCGTGGACGTCTTGGGGGCCGACGGGGACGGAGGCGGATGCGGCGGCGAGGGCGGCGAGGTGGATGTGGTGGTCGTGGAGCCCGGGGACGAGGGCACCGCCGTGACCGTCCAGCTCGTCGTGGGCGGAGGCGCCCCCCTGGCCGTCCGACGCCTCGTCGGCGGACGTGTCGCCCCGGCCGTCCGACTCGTCGTGCGCGGGGGTGTCTCCGGTGCCGCCCGGCCCGTCGCGTCCTGGGGGGCGTACACCGCCGCGCCCGCCCAACCCGCCGTACTCCGTGAGCCGTTCGCCGATCTCCGTGACCCGTCCGCCCTCGATCCGGACGTCCACCCGGCCGCGTCCCTCGACCTCGACGTTCCTGATCAGCACGGTCGGGGTGCTCCCGCGTCCGTGAGGGCCGCCGCGCAGGCGGACATGGAGACGCACAGCAGTTCTCCGCCGCCCCGGGCGAGGGAGCGGGCCGCCGCGTGGGCCGCGTAGACGCCGGTGACGGGGTCGGCGAGGGCGTCACCGAGGAAGAACGGGTGGCCGTCGGCGTCCCGGCCCGCCAGGCCCCCGGCGACCGCGGCGTCGTCACCGAAGGCGACACGGTCGTCGTCGCGGCCGTACCCCGTGATGCTGATCCAGACCCGACCGGGCCGCGCGGCCAAGAAGCGCCCCGCGTGGATGCCGAGCCGGCGCAGCGCCCGGGGCCGGGACGCCTCGATGACGACGTCCGCGTCCGCGACGACCTCGGCGAGCGCGTCGGAGGCGAAGTCCAGGACCAGGCTCTCGTGCCCGTCGTGCAGCCAGTCGTAGAACTCCGGCGATCCGAACCGCGCCCCGTCCGGCCGGGTCGTGCTCTCCACCTTGACGATCCGCGCCCCCGCGAGCCCCAGCAGCCGTGCGCACAGCGGCCCCGCCCACAGGGCCGAGAGATCCACGACCTTGGGGGCGGACCGGAGTCTTCCAGGGCGCCCCAGGTGCTGCACCCGCACCGGCCCCCGGAATCCGCGCGCCGTTCCGAGCGAGGCCGCCGGGATGCCCAGCAGTTGCGCCTGCCGTACGACCTCGCTCGCCGTGGCCCCTCGTACCGCCTCCCGAAGCTCCGCCCCCGGCGCGCCCAGCAGCGCGACGAGCGCGGGGACGGCGGCCGTGTCGTCCGGGCGGGCGAGATTGACCGCCGTCCAGCCGTCGGCCGTGGGGAGGAGGTGGCAGGAACCGCCGGCCGAGGTCCGGCCGGGTAGGGGGTGCTCGGCCAGTCGCGCGCGGAGGAACAGGACCGTGGGCAGGTCGACCGGGACGCCGGTCAGCCGGGTGAAGTCCCGTGCCACGCCGGTGAGCGGGTCGAGGAACGGCTCCAGCGGTCCCGCCCACTGGTCGAGAGCAGCATTCTTGAGCATGTGAACGCCCTTCTCCGCCGAGGCGGCTTCACCTTACACTCCGGTGTTCATGGAGCCGCCGTTCCTCGTGATCGACCTGGACCGCACAGCACCGCCTAGCCTGGAAGAGGCCCTGGGCCGGGTGGTGGTGGGCGTGGCGGCCTCGCGCACCGGCCCGCCGCCGGAGGGGTTCGACGTCCTCCTCACCGGCGCCTCCGACCCGCCCCGCCCCTGGGTGGCCTGCGTTGCCCCGCACAGCACCGCCCGCGAGCTGGAGAAGGTCGTAGCGGCCCAGCCCGCCGCCGCGCTCGCCCTCGTCCAGGTGCTCCGCATGGGCGCCCGGCTCACCGGCCCCGAGCGGCTGGTCGTCGAGTCCCTCGCGTACTCGACCCTCAAGGGCGGCACCGGCTTCCGCACTTGGCTGGCCACCGCCCGCCGCCGTACCCCACGCCCCGCCGCCGAGCCCGTCCGCCTGTCCCGGGACGGGGACCGGCTGACCGTCACCCTGGACCGGCCGCAGGTGCGCAACGCCTTCGACGCCGCGACCCGCGACGCCCTGTGCGAGGCGCTGCACATCGCCGTGGCCGACCCCACGGTCACCCGGGTCGACCTGCGCGGCGAGGGCCCCGCCTTCTGCAGCGGGGGCGACCTCGCCGAGTTCGGTACGTCGCAGGACCCCGCGCGGGCCCACCTGATACGCGTCGAACGCAGCCCCGCCGCCCTGCTCCAGCGGTGCGCCGCGAAGGTGACGGCCCACCTGCACGGTGCGTGCGTCGGCGCCGGCATCGAACTCTCCGCGTTCGCGGGCCGCGTCCTCGCCGCACCGGACACCGTGATCCGCCTGCCCGAGGTCGGGATGGGGCTCATCCCGGGGGCGGGCGGTACGGCGAGTCTTCCGGTGCGGATCGGACGCGAGCGTACGGCGTATCTCGCGCTGTCCGGTGAGGAGTTGACGGCGTCGGAGGCTCTCCGGTGGGGGCTGGTGGACGAGTTGGTCGCTCAGGGCTAGTACAACCCGCCGTCCACCCGGATCAGCGCCCCCGTCGTATAGCTGGAGGCGTCGCTCGCGAGATACAGCGCCGTGCTGACGATCTCCTCCGGCCGCCCGGGCCTGCCGACCGCGCTGCGGGTGCGCTGCCGTTTCTCCTCCGTCCAGGACTTGGAGATGTCCGTGAGGAACGGCCCCGCGGAGAGGGTGTTCACCCGCACCGTCGGGCCGTACTCCAGGGCGAAGACGGTGGTGAGCGCGTTGAGGGCGGCCTTGGCACCGGCGTACGGGCCGAAGCGGGGCTGCGGCATCAGCGCCCCCGACGACGACACGTTGATGATCGAGCCGCCGCCCGCCTCCACCATGCGCTGCCCGATCAGCGAGGCCAGCCGGAACGGGCCCTTGAAGTTGACGCCGATCACCTTGTCGAAGAGCTCCTCGCTGGTTTCCGCCGACGACGGTGCCAGCGGGGACATGCCGGCGTTGTTCACCAGTACGTCGACCTTCCCGAACTCCTCGTAGGCCGCGTCCGCGAGCCGGGTCAGGTCGTCCCACCGGCCGACGTGGGCGGCGACCGGCAGGGCGCGGCGGCCGAGGGCGCGGACCTCCTCGGCGGTCGTCTCGCAGGCCTCCGCCTTGCGGCTGGCGATCACCACGTCGGCGCCCGCGGTCGCGAAGGCACGCACCATCTCCCGGCCCAGCCCTCTGCTGCCGCCGGTGACCAGGGCGACCTTTCCGGACAGGTCGAAGAGGTCGGCGGGCGCGAGCGAGGACTTCACGCCTCCACCCGGCCCGAGAGGCGGTCGTCGTCGACGATGTGCGCGTACCGCTTGCGTGCCGCTTCCAGCTTCGGCGGGAGGTGTTCACTGGGGAACACGCCTTCTGCGGGGCGGTAGTTGCGCAGCAGCTGCTTGGCGATGGTGGTGCGGTGGACTTCCGTCGGGCCGTCGGCCAGGGCGAGGTTCGGGGCCGCCATCCACCATTTGGCGAGCGGGAGTTCGTTGGTCGTGCCGAGCGAGCCGTGCAGATGGACGGCCCGCTGGATGATGTCGTGCAGCACCTTGGCGGTGGCGACCTTGCACATGGCGATCTGGGTGCGGGCGGCGCCGTGCGGCTGGGTGTCGATGATCCAGGCGGTGTGGAGGACGAGCAGCCGGAACTGCTGCAACTCCAGCCAGGAGTCGGCGATGAACTGCTGCGCCGCCTGCTTCTCCGCGAGGAGGGTGCCCTGGGTACGCCTCGACAGCGCGCGCTCGCACATCATGTCGAAGGCGCGGGTGCACTTGCCCACCGTACGCATGGCGTGGTGCACGCGGCCGCCGCCGAGACGGGCCTGCGCGACCTTGAAGCCCTCGCCGGGGCCGCCGAGCATGGCGTCGAGGGGGACGCGGACCTCGTGGTAGCGGATGTAGGCGTGGATGCCCTCGTCCAGGGAGTCGCGCTCGTCCATCGTGCCGACATTGCGCTTGATCTCGATGCCCGGGGTCTCGGAGGGGACGATGAACATCGACATCCGGGCGTGCGGGGCCGCCTCCGGGTCGGTGACCGCCATGACGATGAGGAAGGCGGCGTAACGGGCGTTGGACGAGAACCACTTCTCCCCGTCGATCACCCACTCGTCCCCGTCACGGCGTGCGGAGCACACGAACTCCTTGGGATCCGCGCCCGCCTGGGGCTCGGTCATCGAGAAGGTGGAGACGATCTCGCCGTCGAGCAGCGGCTGGAGATAGCGCTTCTTCTGGTCCTCGGTGCCGAACATCGCGAGGATCTCCGCGTTGCCGGTGTCGGGGGCCGCGGTGCCGAACACCGTGGGGGCCCAGTAGGAGCGGCCGAGGATCTCGTTGAGCAGGGCCAGCTTCACCTGGCCGTAGCCGGGGCCGCCGAGTTCGGGGCCCAAGTGGCAGGCCCACAGGCCCTGTTCGCGTACCTGGTCCTGGAGCGGGCGGAGGATCGCGCGGGCCTTCTCGTTGCGGGTGTCGTACGGGTCGCCGCCGTGCGGGAAGAGCAGGTCGAGCGGCTCGACCTCCTCCCGCACGAAGGCCGCCGCCCAGTCGAGCTTGGCCTGGAACTCGGGGTCGACTGAGAAGTCCAGCATCTGTCCTCCGGGAGAGAGCGAGGGTTCGGTCCGACCATCGCCGCTGCCCGGCGGCGCCCGGCGGCCGAGTCCCACTCAGCGGGCGCGGCCACGCGGCCGGGCCGCGCCCCCGGTCAGGCTGGAGCGACTTTTGCTCGACGAGTCGACGCCAGGAGGAACAAGGCCGATGCGGAACCCGATGCAGGGCGTGCGCGTTCTCGAGGTCGCCCAGTTCACGTTCGTCCCCGCCGCGGGCGCCGTGCTCGCCGACTGGGGAGCCGACGTGATCAAGGTCGAGCACGCCGAACGGGGCGACGGCCAGCGCGGGTTGGTCAAGGTGCTCGGCTACGACGCCGTCAGCGAGGGCTCGTCGTTCGCCCCCATCATGGAGGGCCCCAACCGCGGCAAGCGCAGCGTCGGCCTCGCCCTGGAACGCCCGGGCGCCCGCAGGGTACTCGACGACCTGATCCGCTCCAGCGACGTCTTCCTCACCAACTTCCTGCCCGAGGCCCGGGCCAAGCTCCGCATCGACCTGGAGGACGTGCGCGCCGTCAACCCGGACATCATCTACGTCCGCGGCAGTGGCTTCGGCGTCCGCGGCGCCGAGGCCGGCAAGGGCGGTTACGACAGCACGGCCTACTGGGCGCGCGGCGGCAGCGCCGCCGGAGTCACCCCTCCCGCCGCGGACCGCATGACCCGCATGCCGGCCGGGGCCTACGGCGACAACGTGGGCGGTATGACCATCGCCGGAGGCATCGCGGCCGCCCTCTACTCGCGCGCGATGACCGGCCAACCATCGGTCGTGGACGTGTCGTTGCTCGGCGTCGGCGCCTGGGCGACGCAGTTCACCGTCAACCTCGCCCTCATGAACGGCGGACCGCTGCCGGTGAGGACACCGCCCCGGTACGGCTCCGCCACCAACCCCCTCGTCGGCGCGTACCGCACCGCCGACGACCGGTGGATCGAGCTGTCGATGCTCCAACCCGGCCGGTACTGGGGGGAGTTCTGCAAGCTCGCCGGACGCGAGGACCTCGCCGCGGACGAGCGCTTCGACAGCACCGCCAAGCTCATGGGCAACGCGGCCGAGGCGGCCGGCATCGTCGCCGGGATCATCGCGGGCCGGACCCTAGCGGAGTGGACGGAGATCCTCGCCCGCGGCGAGGGCCAGTGGGCCGCCGTACAGAACCCGTGGGACGTGGGGCAGGATCCGGCGCTGCGGGCCAACGGGCTCATCGCGCAGGTCGTGGACGCCGAGGGCGTGGACCGTGAACTGGTCGCCAATCCCGTCCAGTTCGACGAGACGCCGGTCGAGCTGACCCGCGCGCCGCAGTTCGCCGAGCACACGGACGAGGTCCTGCTGTCGCTCGGCCTCACCGAGGAGCAGCTCCTCGCACTCAAGATCGACGGCGCTGTCAGCTGAGCGCGCCGGTCGGCCGAGCGCACCTGTCAGCTGCGCGCGCCTGTCAGTCGTACGAACGGGAGGACCCGCCATGAGCACCAGCCTCGAACCCGACGGCACCCACGAAGGCGTGCCCGCCTACCACTTCGACAACCGCCTCGGCGGCCCGGTCCTCAGCCACCAGGAGCGGTGGGACGAGATGGCCCGCTCCCACTCCGGCTTCCGCTCCACCGTGGCTCGCGGCTTCTGGGTCGTCACCGACGGCCCCGCCGTGCAGGAGGCGCTCCAGGACTGGCGCACCTTCTCCAACAAGTCGGTGACCGTCCTGGAACCCGACCCGCGGTTCCTGTGGATCCCCGAGATGCTGGACCCGCCCCTGCACAACAAGTGGCGGCGCCTTTTGGGCAAGGACTTCTCACCGGGCGCCGTCGCCGCGCGGGAGGCGGAGGTCCGCCAAGTCGCCGGAGAGACCATCGACTTGATCAAGGGCGACGGCACCGCCGACGTCCTCGACGCGTTCGCCCGCCGCTTCCCCACCGTGATCTTCATGCGGCTGATGGGCCTGCCCGAGGAGGACCTGCCCACCTTCCTGGACTGGATCCACGAACTCCTGCACCTCTCGCACCGCGAAGACCCCGACGCCGTACGGCAGATGACCGCCATGAAGGCCGTGTCGGCGTACTTCGAGGAGCAGATCGCCCTGCGCCGCGAGGCGCCCCGGGACGACCTGCTCTCCCGCGCGATGTCCTGGGAGATCGACGGCGAGCGGATCAACGACCGCGACCTGCACGCTTTCTGCATCCTCATGTTCCAGGCCGGCTTCGACACCGTCCCCATCTCCGTCGGCTGGGCCCTCTACCACTTCGCCACCCACCCGGAGCTGCGCCGCGCGATCGTCGCCGACCCCTCGCTCATCGCGACCGGCGTCGAGGAGATCCTGCGCGTCTACTCCTTCGTCATCCCGGCCCGCAAGGCGACCAGGGACGTGGAGATCGGCGGCTGCCCGGTAAAGGCGGGGGAGATGGTGATGCTCCCGCTCTCCGTCACCAACCGCGACCCCGACCGCTACGAGGACCCGCTGACGGTCGACCCGCACCGCACGACCACCAACCACGTCGCCTTCGGCTCCGGCCCCCACCGCTGCCTCGGCTCGCACCTCGCCCGCCTCGAACTCAACGTGGCCGTCGAGGAATGGCACAAGCGCATCCCCGAGTACCGGCTCGCGCCGGACCAGGAGTTGGAGGAACACGGCAACATGTACGGCCTCAAGTCCCTGCGGCTCACCTGGTGACCGGCCCCGCCCTGCGCGCCGCCGACCTCTACCACACGGGTATCGTCGTCCCCGACCTGGAGGCGTCGAAGGCCGCGCTCACCGAGATCGCCGGATACACCTGGACCGAGACGCTCGCGGCGGACATGACGGTCCGGCTCGCCGACGGCGACCGCGTCCTGCCCCTGCGCTACGCCTACTCCCTGGACGCCCCGCACCTCGAACTCGTCCAGGAGATCCCGGGCACCCCCTGGACGGCGACGCCCCACAGGGCCGCACACCACCTGGGCTACTTCTGCGACGACGTCCCGATGACGGCCAAACGGCTCCAGGAAGCCGGGTTCACCATGGAGGCCGCCGCGGTGATCGACGGCGTCGCCCCCTCGGTCTTCGCCTACCTCCTCGACCCGTCGGGCGTCCGCATCGAGATCGTCGAACGCTCCCGGATCCCGGACCTCGCGGCCTATCTGCGGTCGCGGGCGGCGAGTTGAGCTCCGTCCCGACGCCCGTCCCGATCCCCGTCCCGCCCCCGGAGGAACACCAGGTGGCCGTCACGCTCACCGAGGAACAGGATGAACTCCGTACGACGGTACGGCGGTTCCTGGCGGACAAGTCGCCCAGCGAGGCGGTGCGCCGCTGGAGCGAGTCCGACGAGGGCCACGACCCGGCGCTCTGGACACGGATGGCCGGTCAACTCGGGCTCCAGGGCCTGGCCCTGCCCGAGGAGTACGGCGGCTCCGGCGGATCGGCGGCCGAACTGGCCATCGTACTCGAAGAGTTGGGCCGCGCCCTCCTGCCGTCTCCCTACTTCGCGACCGTGGCCCTCGCGGGTCAGGCCCTCGCCGCGTCCGGTGACGAGAAGGCCAAGACGCGTTGGCTGCCCGCGATCGCCGAGGGCACGGTGACCGGCACCCTGGCCTTGGCCGAGGAGAACGGATCCTCGCGGCCGGAGGACATCGCCGCCACGGCTGTCCGGCGCAGTGACGGCACCTGGACCGTGTCCGGCACCAAGATGTTCGTCGTGGACGGGCACAGCGCCGACCTCGTCCTCGTCACGGCCCGTGCGCACACCGGGGCCGGACTCTTCGCGGTGGAGGGAACCGCGCCCGGCGTGACACGCACCCGGCTCGACACCCTCGATCCCACGCGGCGGCTGGCCCGGATCGACTTCGGCAGTGCTCCCGCGCTGCGGGTCGGGCCGGACGGTGATGCCTCGACGTATCTGCGCACCGTGACCGACCTCGCCCTCGTGGCACTGGCCGCCGAGCAGGTCGGCGGGGCACAGGCGTGCCTCGACTCGGCGGTGGAGTACGCCAGGACGCGCGTGCAGTTCGGGCGGCCGATCGGGTCCTTCCAAGCGATCAAGCACAAGTGCGCCGACATGTTGCTGGCCGTGGAAGGGGCTCGCTCCGCGGCCCACCACGCGGTGTCGGTCGCGGCGCGGAACCCGGCGGGCCTCTCCGCGCCGGCCGCGCTGGCGGCGTCGTACTGCTCGGAGGCCTTCACCCGCGTGGCCAAGGAGAGCCTCCAGATCCACGGAGGCATCGGCTACACGTGGGAGCACGACGCGCACCTCTACCTCAAGCGCGCGAAGTCGTCCGAGCACCTGCTGGGCAGTCCAGCGGCGCACCGGGCGCGGCTGGCCGACCTGGTCGGCATCTGAGAGTTCTAATTAAGTGCCCTTAAATGTGGCCAGATGGCCAATCGGTGCCTTCTGTGGAGCAATTAAGTGTACTCTGTTGATGCATGCAGGTGATCCAGCGAGCCGAGAGGCCGATCACGTGGGAATTCGCGACCGCCTGTCCCGGCTGCTGACCGAAGCACCCCCCGACGCCTTGGCGATCGAGCACGACGGGGACTCCTGGACCTGGGGCCAGGTCCAGGAGACCGCACGCGGTGTCGTCGCCGCGTTGGACGCGCTGGGGCTGCCGACCGGAGCGCGCGTGGGCGTCGTACTGGAGAACCGGCCCGAGCATGTCGCCGTCGTCGCCGCGGTGATCGCCTCGGGGCGCTGCCTGGTGATGCTCAGCCCGCTGCAGCCGCCTGTGCGGCTCGCGGAGGACATCGAGAAGTGCCGGGTGCCTGTTGTCGTCTCGGGGAGTGAACCCCTGGTGCGAGAAGGGGTGTTGGTCGCGGCGACCAGCCATGGAGCGGTCCTGGAGCTGGGCGCCGACGGAACGACAAGCCTCAGCGGCACGGCCCCCGTCGACCCGGCCGCCAATCCCGGTGTCGCCGTCGAGATGCTCACCTCCGGCACCACCGGCCCGCCCAAGCGCGTCCATCTGCGCGACGAGCAGCTCGACCAGGCGCTCCTCTCCGGCGGACAGACCTCCAAGCCCGGCCGCCTGCTGTCGGACTCGGCGTCGCTGGTCGCCACCCCGCTCGTGCACATCGGCGGACTCTGGCGGGCCCTCGCCTGCCTGGCCACCGGCCGACGCATGCTCCTGCTGCCGAAGTTCGCCGTCGACCCCTGGACCGACGCCGTGGAGCGGCACCGACTTCGCGCCGCCAGCCTGGTCCCCGCCGCCATCCGGGCCGTCCTCGACGCCGACGTCCCCCGCGAGCGCCTCGCCAGCCTCCAGGTCATCACCTCCGGCACCGCGCCCTGCCCGGCCGAACTCGCCGACGCCTTCTACCGGCGCTACGACATCCCGGTCCTGCTCACCTACGGCGCCACGGAGTTCGCCGGAGCGGTCGTCGGCTGGACGCTTCCGCTGCACCGCACGTGGTGGGACCGCAAGGCGGGCAGTGCCGGGCGCGCCCTGCCCGGAGTCGAGGTGCGGATCACCGGCGACGACGGCACCGAACTCCCGCCCGGCCGGACCGGACGGCTGGAGGTGCGTACCGAGCAGAGCACCGAGGGCGGCCGGACCTGGACACACACCAGCGACCTGGCCCGGATCGACGCCGACCGCTTCGTCTGGATCGAGGGCCGCGCCGACGACGCCATCATCCGCGGCGGCTTCAAGGTGCAACCCGAGACCGTCCAGCGGGTGTTGGAGTCCCACCCGGCTGTGCGGGAGGCGGCCGTGGCGGGACTCCCCGAACCACGCCTCGGCGAGGTGCCGGTGGCCGCGGTCGAGACCGCGCCCGGTCAGGCGGCCCCCGCCGTCGCCGACCTCGTCGCCCTGTGCCGCGAACGGCTCCTGCCGTACGAGGTGCCGGCGCACATCGTCGTCCTCGACGCCCTCCCGCGCACCCCGTCGAGCAAGGTGAGCCGCGTGGAGCTGCTGGACCTGGTGCGCGCCCGGCTCGAAGTCCCCACGGCCGCCCCAGCGTTGGAGGAGTCCCCTCGATGACCAGTACCGGGACGGAACGCGCCGAGACCTTCGGCGTCCTCACCGACGAGGCGATCGAGCGCTCCCGGCGCCGCCTCGGCATCCCGATCCCGCAGCGCAACCCGCCCCATAACCACGAGGTGACCTGGGACGGCGTACGGCACTTCGCGTACGGCTACGGCGACGACAACCCCCTGTACTGCGACCCCGGTTACGCGGCCGGCACCCGCTGGGGCGCCCTCCTCGCACCGCCCACCTTCCTCTACACGATGGGCGAGGACGCCGCCCCGCAGCCCGACCCGGAGACGAAGGCGCTGCTCAAGGGCGACCCCTTCGCCGGACTGGGCTCCTACCAGGCGGTGATGGAGTTCGAGTGGTGGCGACCCCTGCAACTGGGCGACCGCTGCCGGGTGTTGGAGACCCAGGTGGGAGTGCGGCCCAGAGCCAGCAAGTTCGGCGGCCGCTCCGCGCACGTCGTCAAGGACTACCTGTACGCCAACGGGGACGGTGAGCTGCACGCCGTACGGCGAGGCACCTGGATCAACACCGAACGGCACACCTCGAAACGGCGGGCCAAGGAACGGCTGGAGCAACAGCCGTATACGGCAGATCAGTTGGCGGAGATCGACGCAGCCTACGCGGCCGAGACCCGGCGTGGTGCCGAGCCCCGTTACTGGGAGGACGTCGAGATCGGCGAGCGGCTCCAGCCGCGGGTGAAGGGGCCGCTCACCACCACGGACGTGGTCGTCTGGCACGCGGGCTGGGGCATGCAGCTCACCCCGCCCGGAGTGTTCGGCATCGCCGCGCGCGTCCGCCGCAAGGCGCCGGGGCTCTACCCGCCGAACCCGCTGAACATCCCGGACACCGTGCAGCGACTGCACTGGGAGCCCGAGCGGGCACGGGAGTTGGGCCTGCCGAACCCCTACGACTACGGCGGCATGCGCGAGACCTGGCTCTGCCATCTGCTCACCGACTGGATCGGCGACGGCGGCTGGCTGTGGCGCCTGCGCTGTGAGCACCGGAAGTTCAACTACCTCGGCGACACCACCTGGGTGCACGGCACAGTCGTCGACAAGCGGCAACAGGACGGGCGCAGCGAGGTGCACATCGAGGTGCGCTGCGAGAACCAGCGGGGCGAGATCACCACCCCCGGTACGGCCGTCGTCCTCCTGCCGACCCGCGACCGGCCCGTGGCACCGCCCGCGCCGCCCGCCGCGGACCTGGAGGGCATGGTCGCCCACGAACTGGCCCGGTACGCCGTGACCGGCCACTGAGAACAGCATCGAGGAGGCAAGGTGTCGGACGAGGTACTCGTGGAGCGCCGGGGCGCGGTCCAGGTCATCACCATCAACCGCCCGGCGGTCAAGAACGCGCTCGACGCGGCGGTGGCCAGGGGAGTGGCGGCCGCCGTCGACGAACTCGACGAGTCGGACGAGCTGCGGGTCGGTGTGCTCACCGGCGCGGGCGACACGTTCTCGGCCGGGATGGACCTCAAGGCGTGGCTGAAGGGGGAGACGCCCGCGATTCCCGGCCGGGGGCTGTGCGGTATCAGCATCACGCCGCCGCGCAAGCCGCTCGTCGCGGCCGTCGAGGGGTGGGCCCTGGCGGGCGGGTTCGAACTGCTGCTGGCCTGCGACCTCGTCGTCGCCGCGCGCACCGCCCGGCTCGGTGTCCCCGAGGTGACGAGGTCCCTTGTCGCCCGCGCGGGCGCGGCCCTCCAGTTGCCCCGCAAGGTGCCCTTCGCCATCGCGCTCGAACTGCTCCTGACCGGTGAGGCGATCTCCGCGGTCCGCGCCGCCGAGGTCGGCCTGGTCAACCGGCTCACGGAGAAGGGCGGTGCGCTGGAAGGCGCGCTCCAACTCGCCTCGGTGATCGCGGCGAACGGTCCGCTCGCCGTCGCCGCCACCAAGCAGATCGCCCGCTCCACCGCCGACTGGACCCTGGAGGAGGGCTGGGCCAAGCAGTTCGAGATAGCCGAGCCGGTCTTCCAGTCGGCCGACGCGAAGGAGGGCGCGGCGGCGTTCGCGGAGAAGCGGGCGCCGGTGTGGAAGGGGAGGTGAGCGGGGGCGGCCTGCCGGACAGCGGGGTGGTGAGCGGGGGTGGCTCGCCGGGCGCGGGCGCGGGCGCGGTTGGTAGGGGAGGCCCGCCGAGCGGAGGGGCGGGTGCAGGTGCTGGGGATGGCCCGGTGAGCGGAGGGTCGGTTGCCGAGGGTGGCCCGGTGGCCGGAGGGGCGGTTGCCGAAGGAGGCCCGTTGGTGGCAGGAGCGGTTGCCGGGGGTGGCTCGCCGGGTGGACGGGCTTTGGGCAGTGGTCCGGCGACCGGGGACGCGGTGGCCGGAGGCGGGCCGCTGGCCGGTTGCCGGGTTGTCGAGCTTGGGGGGATCGGGCCCGGGCCGTTCGCCGGGATGTTTCTCGCCGATCTCGGTGCCGAGGTTGTTCGGGTGGATCACCCGCGTCGCGCCGGTGACTCCGATGCCGGTGGGCCGGCCGCCGTGCTCGACCGGGGCAAGCGCTCGGTCGCGCTGGACCTGAAGCGCCCCGCCGCCCGGACCGCCCTCCTCGGTCTCGTCGAGCGCGCCGACATCCTCATCGAGGGGTTCCGTCCCGGCGTCACCGAGCGCCTCGGCATCGGCCCGCACGAGTGCCTGGCCCGCAACCCCCGCCTGGTCTACGGCCGGATGACCGGCTGGGGCCAGGACGGGCCGCTGGCCGCCACGGCCGGACACGACCTCACCTACATCGCGGTGACCGGCGCGCTCGGCGCCATCGGCGAGGCGGGCGGCCCGCCGAGGATCCCCCTCAACCTCGTCGGAGACTACGGCGGCGGAGGCTGCTACCTCGTCATCGGCGTCCTGGCCGCGCTGCACGCCGTGGGACGCACCGGCCGCGGCCAGGTCGTCGACGCGGCCATCGTCGACGGCACCGCCCACCTCCTCGCCAGCACCTTCGCCAAGCTCGGGCGCGGCGAGTGGACCGACGAGCGGGGCGTCAACCGCTTCGACGGGGGCTGGCCGTTCTACGCCGTCTACGGCACCCGGGACGGCGGCCACGTGGCGGTTGGCGCGCTGGAGCCCAAGTTCTACCGGCAGTTGATCGAGCTGCTCGCCCTCGACGTCGACCCGGACCGCCAGCACGACCCCGCCACCTGGCCCGAGCTGCGCCGCCGCCTCACGGACCGCTTCGCCGAACGCACCCGCGACGAATGGGCGGCCCTGTTCGAAGGCACCGACGCCTGCGTCGCCCCCGTCCTGAGCCTGACCGAAGCGGCGGCCCACCCCCAACTGGCGTCCCGCGCAAGCCTGTTCACCCGCGAGGGAGTAGTCCAGCCCGCCGCGGCCCCCCGCTTCTCGGCGACACCGTCGGCGCCGGGCGCCGTGGCTCCCGCCGTGGGCGCCGACACCCGTGCCGTGTTCCGGGACTGGGAGATACCCGGCCTCGATGACCTGCTCGATGCCGGAGCGGCCGTACAACAAGCCCACCCCAACGAGAGGATCCGCACATGAGGGACGCCGTCATCGTCGACGCCGTACGCACCCCCATCGGCAAGCGCAACGGCACGCTGGCGCCGGTCCACGCGGCCGACCTGTCCGGCAAGGTGCTCACCGCGCTCGCGGAGCGCACCGGTATCGACCCCGGGACCGTGGACGACGTCATGTGGGGGTGCGTGACCCAGATCGGCGACCAGTCCAGCAACGTCGCCCGCTTCGCCGTGCTCGCCGCGGGCTGGCCCGAGCACGTGCCCGGCGTGACGATCAACCGCGCGTGCGGCTCCAGCCAGCAGGCCGTCGACTCGGCCGCGCACGCCGTGATGGCCGGACAGTACGACATGGTCGTCGCGGGCGGAGTCGAGACCATGAGCAGGGTCCCGCTCGGCTCCCACCGCACCACGGGCATGCCGTACGGCCACGCGGCGCTCGCCCGTTACGGCAACGTCGAGTTCAGCCAGGGCCTCGGCGCCGAACTCATCGCCGAGCGCTGGGGCCTGACTCGCCATCAGCTGGACGAGTACGCCTCCGCCTCGCACGCGAAGGCGGCGGCCGCGATCGACGAGGGCGTCTTCGACGACCATCTGGTGCCGGTGGAGGTGGACGGTACGAAGTTCGCGGTCGACGAGGGCCTGCGACGCGGCACGTCCCCCGAGAAACTGTCCGCCCTCAAACCGTCCTTCAAGGAGGACGGGGTGATCCACGCGGGCAACTCCTCCCAGATCTCCGACGGGGCGGCGGCGCTGCTCATCACAACCCCTGAGCGGGCCGCCGAGTTGGGGCTCACCCCGATCGCCCGCTACCACGGGGGCGCGGTGAGCGGCGCGGACCCGATCATGATGCTCACGGGACCGATCCCGGCGACGGAGAAGGTGTTGCGCAAGACGGGCCTGAAGATCGACGACATAGGTGTCTTCGAGGTCAACGAGGCGTTCGCACCGGTGCCGTTGGCATGGATCGCGGAGACGGGAGCGGACCCGGAGCGCGTGAACCCACTGGGCGGAGCGATAGCCGTGGGCCACCCCCTGGGCGGCTCCGGAGCCATCCTGATGACCCGCCTCCTGGCCCAGATGCGCCGCCGCAACCTCCGCTACGGCCTCCAGACGATGTGCGAGGGAGGCGGAACGGCCAACGCGACGGTGATCGAGCTGCTTTAGGATGAATCATGGGATTGATCTACAGCTACGACATCTACGTGCCTCCTCGAAACGTCGGCAAGCTGCTCACCAGGATGGCCGAGTTGGCGCCGCCTACCCCTCACGTGCCGCCGATCGAGATCACCCTGCCCGGCGGGGATCGACTGCTCCTCCCGTTCACGTCCCGTTTCAAGAGTGAGCCGGTCGACTGCTCCACCGCCGACACGTTCGAACTCGACACGGCGATCATGTTCGACGTCGATGATGCCCTGCACGAGTACGCGCAGAGGAACCCCCGTGAACCCGCAGTGGACGGGCGCATCCAGATCGGGTACATCTACGCGACGATCCGGTTCGAGTCCCCCCTGCACCCCGGTTACGCGTCGGTGGACTGCTGCGCGGCGACGTCGGACATGAGCCGCCTGTTCGCGTGCTCGCCCAACATCAGGAAGACGTTCACCGACCTCACCGCCGCCGCCGATGGAGTGTGCTGCCTCTTCGACACCGGAGACGGCGGCCCCGAGGAAGTGTGCTGGCTCAACGGCGAGACCACCCGGGAGATGGTCTCCGGGCCCCGCTTCCCGGACCGACGGGCACTTGCGGCGGCCTTCTAGGAAAGCAGGCGGCCCCTCACTCGCCCGAGCTGGGCGTGGCTCGCTCCGCCCTTCACCAAGTAGGCGCGTACACCGCCGTGTTGGGTGTCCAGGTGGGCCAGCGTCCGGAGGATGGTGTCGCCGCTGCAGCCGGCCGTGAGCGCGTAGTCCGCGGCGATCGCATCGGGCGGTACGCCGGCGACGCTCAGCGCGAGCGCGACAAGTACCCCCGTCCGGTCTCGCCCTGCGCTGCAGTGCACGGCGAGCGGGCCGGGCGGCGCGTCACCCAACTGGACGAGGACGTCGGTGATTTGGCGCTGGTTGTCGTCGACCATGGTGCGGTAGGCGTCCGGCATGGTGGTGCCTTGCTCCGCCAGATTCCCCCGGCGCTCAACCGGCTGTGACTGTCCGACCTGAACAGCGCGCCGAAGCGAATCCGTGAACCCTCGACCGAGGGCAACCCACCCACGTCACGGCCATTGAGACACCCCTCCCACTCCACCATCCCCTCAGCGGGCCTCACGTCCGCTCCTCACCGCGATACAACACTCCTCGCAGAGCACGAGGCCGTGGATGCCGCCCTCGTCGAGTTCATCCGACCACTCGCTTCTGAGCTCGGCGAGGTCGACGAATGATTCCGGATCCCAGCCGACCATGGCGGCGACATAACCGTCGAACTGCGCGAGCAGTTCGTAGAGTTGGTGACCCAGTTCGGTATGTTCCGCTGCGGTGAGCTCGAATCTGGGGAGGCTGCCGTCGGCAGGGGGCGGTGGAGCGGGATGCGGTGGGCGCCCGCGCGAAGCACCCTCGGCCACGGTTCTTCTCCTGCTCGGTGCCCAGAGGGGTGCTCAGCCGCCGGAGGCGACCGGCTCGGCGTCGGTGTCGAGTGCGTCGAGCACTGCCTCGCCGTTCGCCCTCGCCCACTCCGTCAGTACGTGGATCGGATCGATCAACGTCGCCCCGAGCGGGGTGAGTTCGTACTCGACGCGGGGCGGTGCCTCGGCGTAGGCGTGGCGGTGGACGAGGCCGTGGGACTCCAGGCGGCGGAGTGTCTGCGTGAGCACCTTGCGGGAGATGCCGCCGATCAGCTCGACCAGCTCGCCATGGCGCACCGGGCCCCTGCTGAGGCCGTAGAGCACGACCACCGTCCACTTGTCGGCGATGAGCTCGACCGCCAGACGCGCAGGACAGTCGGCGAGGAAGGGATCGCCGGGACCGAAACGGCTCATGGCGTCAACGGTACCCGTGCCGCGGTTACCTGGTGGTTCCTGTCGGAAACCTAGCCTGGGTGATCTCCCCACCACCCCGAGCCAGGAGAGTCATGCGCGTCATCACCCAGCAGTCGCTCGGCGGTCCCGAGGTGCTCACCCTCGTGGACGCGCCCGAGCCCCAGTCCCTGCCCACCGAAGTCCTCGTCCGCGTCAAGGCGATCGGGCTCAACCCGTTGGAAGCACGCCTGCGCGCGGGCGAGTTCCCCCTGATCGGCCGGCCACCGTTCGTCCTCGGCTGGGACATCAGCGGCGTCGTCGAGGAGGCGTCGGGTACCTGGCGGTTCCGGCCCGGTGACGAGGTGTTCGGGATGCCCCTGTTCCCGCGGGCGGCGAACGGGTACGCCGAACTCGTGGCGGCGCCCGCGGTCCACCTGGTCCGCAAGCCCGCCTCGCTCTCGCACATCGAGGCGGCCGCCTTGCCGATCGTCGGACTCACGGCCTGGCAGGGCCTCGTCGACCTCGCCGGCGTGACCGAGGGCGACCGCGTCCTGATCCACGGCGGTGGCGGCGGGGTCGGCCACGTCGCGATCCAGATCGCGAAAGCGCTCGGCGCGTACGTGATCACGACCGCCGGCGAGAACAAGCGGAAGTTCGTCGAGGAGTTCGGCGCCGACGAGGTGATCGACTACACGGCCGTCGACTTCACCGAGGCGGTCCGCGACATCGACGTCGTGCTCGACACGATCGGCGGCGATACCGTGGCGCGCTCGCTCCAAGTGCTGCGGCCCGGCGGTCACTTGGTCACGGCGGTCGCCGAGGAGGACGCGGAACTCATCGCCGCGTACGAGGCGGCCGGCATGCGCTTCAGTGGCATCGCGGTCGACCCCGACCAGGTCGCCCTGCGTGGTCTCGTCGATCTCGCAGATCAGGGCAGGCTCCGCGTCCATGTGCAGGAGACGTTCCCGTTCGAACGGGTCGCCGACGCACACCGGTTGCTCGACGCCGGTCACCTCCAGGGCAAGCTCGTCCTGACCCTCTGAACTCTCTGAACCCTCCGACCCCGTAGAGCCGCACCCGCACACTCACCCGCGCGGCATCCCCAAGCCGCGCTCGGCAACCTGCGTCCGCAGGATCTCGTTGGCCCCGCCCGCGATCGTGTAGGCCCGCGCGTACAGATGCGCGTCCTGCCACCACCCCTCCGCCACCGCGGAGGGGTCTCCCCCCACCAACAGCCCGTCCGTCCCCTGCGTCCGCAGTCCGAACTCCACCAGATCATGGTTGAGTTCACTGAAGAAGATCTTCCCCAGCAGCGCGTCGGCCGCCCCCTCGGTCCCCGCCAGCATCCGCGACTGCGCGAGCCCGATCATCGCCGCGTTCACCTGCACCCGGGTCGCCAACTCACCCAGCTCCTCGGATGATCGGCCCCCGGAAAGCCGTAGCAGATCATCGAGTACGGCGATCAGCTCGACGCCCCGCGCCGCCACCCCCGACCGCTCGTGCCCGAGGCTGCTCATCGCCACCCGCCAGCCGCCCCCGACCTCCCCGATCACGTTCCCGACCGGCACCCGCACGCCGTCGAGGAACACCTCGTTGAAGTCGGTCGTCCCGGTGATCTCCCGCAGTGGCCGCACCTCCACCCCGGGACTGCGCATGTCCAGGGCGAACGCGGTGATCCCCTTGTGCCGCGGCGCGTCCGGATCGGTGCGGGCGAGCAGGTAACCCATGTCCGCGTGCTGCCCGTTGGTCGTCCACACCTTCTGTCCGTCGACGACGAAGACGTCACCCTCGCGCCGGGCCCGCGTCCGCAGCGACGCGAGGTCGCTCCCCGCCTCCGGCTCGCTGAACAACTGGCACCACACGTCCGCGCACGACCGGATGCGGGGGAGGAAGAAGTCCCGCTGCGCGTCCGTGCCGTACTCGATCAGCGCGGACGAGGCCAACGACGCCGCGCCGACCGGCGGCCACGTACGCGCGCGGGCGATCTCCTCCGCGACGACGGACGGTTCGAGCGGGTGCGCGTCGGGGCGGCCGCCGTACCGCGCCGGCCAGTCGATACCGAGGAACCCGGCCTCGTACAGCTTCGCCGTCCACTCCCGGATCGCCGGCATCAGCTCCGGTTCCGGCGCCCGCACACCCGCGTGCCGCTTGCGGCCCGGAGCGTGCTCGGCGACGAAGGCCCGTACCTTGTGCCGGAACGCGTCGAGTTCCGGAGTGGACTCCAGCCGCATCGCTGCCCGCCCCTCAGATCGTCGGAGATCATCTGCCACTATGAGGTCACTGTAAAGGTGAGATCCGTGAACGATCCAGAGGTCTTCCCGTGTGAAGAGCGCCCGGGACGAGAAATGAGTGCACTCTCAAGTCCCCACCGACCGACCCCTGGGCAATTAGACTGAGCACCCCGCAGTCCCCCGTCCCAAGGAGTTGGCCCATGGCGACCGCCGCCGACCTCGACCCGGCCGGTACCCCGGTCGGCACCCTGGCCGCGCAGATCGCCCAGCGCATCGAGGCGGACGTGATCCGCCGGGGCTGGCCGGTGGGCGCCTCCCTGGGCTCGGAGGTGGACCTGCGTGAGCACTTCGGGGTGAGCCGGGCGGTGCTGCGGGAGGCCGTACGGCTGGTCGAGCACCACCAGGTCGCCAAGATGCGCCGGGGCCCGAACGGCGGTCTGTTCGTGGCCGCTCCCGACGCGGGCCCGGCGACCCGCGCCATGGTGATCTACCTGGAGTACGTCGGCACCAGCGTCGCCGACCTGCTGCATGCCCGCCTGCTCCTGGAGCCGATCGCCGCGGGCCTGGCCGCCGACCGCATCACCGAGGACGGCATCGACACCCTGCGTGCCACCCTCGTCGAGGAGATCGCCCACCAGGACGCGCCTGGGGTCCACTCGCAGGACCCGCTGCACCCGGTGCTCGGGCAGCTCTCCGGAAATCCCGTGCTGCACCTGTTCATCGACGTGCTCACCCGGCTGACCGCCCGCTACGCGAACACCTCCCGCCGGATCTCCAAGGCCGAGATGCGCACCGCGAAGGACGTCTCGCACGAGGCGCACCGCGCGGTCGTCGACGCCGTGATCGCCGGGGACGGCGCCCGCGCGCAGACCGCGCTCGCCGCGCACCTGGAGTCGGTGGCCGCCTGGATCGAGAAGCACCGGGTGCGGCGCGGCCCGCGGATCGCGGGCAACGTCGTCGAGCCCGAACTGGCCGAGGGCCCGCGGGCCAAGCTCGCCGAGGTGGTCGCCGCCCGCATCCACGACGACATCGCGGCGCGCGGCTGGCAGGTGGGCATGGTGCTCGGCTCGGAGGCCGACCTGCTCGCCCGCTACGGCATCAGCCGGGCCGTGCTGCGCGAGGCCGTCCGGCTCCTGGAGTACCACTCGGTGGCGCGGATGCGGCGCGGACCCGGCGGCGGCCTGGTCGTCGCCGCACCCGAACCGCAGGCCAGCGTCGACACCATGGCGCTGTTCCTCGAGTACCAGAAGGTCACCGCCGATGATCTGCGGATCGTCCGCAACGCCGTCGAGCTGGGCGCCGTCGCCCGCGTGACCGCCCGATACGGCGAGAGCGCCGACACGGACACCGGCGACAGGGACAACGACCGTGCCGAGATCGCCGACCGCCTCGCCAAAGCCGTCCGCCGCCCCACCGAAGGCCCCGCCGAGGACCCCCGCAAGGCCGACCTCTTCCACACCGAACTCGCCGACCTGGCCCACAACCCCGTCCTGTCCCTCTTCCTCGCCATCATCACCGAGCTGTTCCGCCGCCACGCCGCCGGCCACGACCAGCCCCTGCCCGGCGACACCGCCGCCGAAGAGGTCCAGCACGTCCACCAGCGCATCCTCGACGCGGTCCTGGAAGGCGACGCCGGACTGGCCCGCCACCGTATGCGGCGGCATTTGGATGCACTCATTCCATGGTGGCACTGATCACTCTGGCGACTCGGTGTGCCCTGAGGAGTAATTACGTATACTCAATAGGGTCGAGTCGAAGGAGATCCGATGCACCGGACCCTGTTCGAAGAGACCCACGAGGACTTCCGCCTCCTGGTCCGTGACTTCCTCGCCCGCGAAGTGGTCCCGGTGTACGAGGAATGGCGCAGGGACGGACTCGTCCCCCGGGACCTGTTCACCTCGCTGGGCAAGCTGGGCATCATCGGCACCGCGATCCCCGAGGAGTACGGCGGAGGCGGCCAGGACGACTACCGCTTCAACGTCGTCATCCAGGAGGAGTGCGCCCGCGCGGTCGTGACCCTGGGCGGACTGCGCACCCATCTGGACGTCGTCGTCCCGTACTTCACCGGCCTGGCGAACACCGAGCAGCGGGCCCGCTGGCTGCCGGGCATCGCCTCGGGCGAGCTGTACACCGCGATCGCGATGAGCGAGCCGGGCACCGGCTCCGACCTGGCCGGCATCACCACCCGCGCGGTCCGCGACGGCCACCACTTCGTCCTCGACGGCGCCAAGACCTTCATCACCGGCGGCCACCACGCCGACCTCGTGATCGTCGTGGCCCGCACCGCGACCGACCCCGGCAACCGGCGGGCCGGACTCTCCCTGCTCGTCGTGGAGAAGGGGACACCCGGTTTCACGGTGGGCCGGAAGCTGGAGAAGATCGGCCTCGCGACCCAGGACACGGTGGAGCTGTCCTTCGATGGCGTCCGCGTCCCCGCGGCCAACCTGCTCGGCGAAGAAGGCGCCGCCTTCTCCCACTTGAGCCGCAACCTCGCACAGGAACGCCTCGCGATCGCGGTCGGCGCGGTCGCCCAGACGAGGGCGGCGATCGACCTGACCGTGGCCTACGTCCGCGACCGGGAGCTGTTCGGCAAGCATCTGTCCGACTTCCAGAACACCAAGTTCGAACTCGCCGCCATGTCCGCCGAGTTGGAAGCGGCCCAGTGCCTGCTCGACACGGCGGTCTCCGCACACGTCAAAAGGGACCTCACCCCCGTCGACGCGGCCCGCACCAAACTGTTCTGCACCGAGACGCAGGGCCGCGTGGTCGACCGCTGCCTCCAACTCCACGGCGGCTACGGCTACATCCTCGAATCCCCGATCGCCCGGCTCTACGGCGACGCCCGCGTGACCCGCATCTACGGCGGCACCAGCGAGGTCATGAAGACCATCATCAGCAAGTCCCTCGGACTGTGAGGAGAGTTCATGCACATCGACGGTTCTTCGGCGCTGGTCACCGGCGGCGCCTCCGGCCTCGGCCTGGCCACCGCCCGCCGGATCATCGACCGCGGCGGACGCGTCGTCCTCGCCGACATCTCCGAGGAACAGGGCGTCAAGGCGGTCGCCGACCTCGGTGAGGCCGCTCGGTTCGTCCGGGCCGACGTCACCGACGAGAGCGCGGTCGCCGAAGCCCTCGACGCGGCCGAACAACAGGGCCCGTTGCGCTTCGTCGTGCACTGCGCGGGCCGCGGCGGCGACCGCACCCGCATCATCGACCGCGAGCGCGCCCCCGGCGACCTCGCCACCTTCGCGGAGGTCGTCCGCGTCAACCTCGTCGGCACCTACAACGTGCTGCGCCTGGCGGCGGCCCGGCTCTCCGGCAACGAAGTCGTCGACGGCGACCGCGGCGCGATCGTCCTCACCGCGTCCGTCGCCGCCTTCGACGGCCAGATAGGCCAGACCTCCTACACCGCCGCCAAGGCCGGTGTGCACGGCATGACCCTGGTCGCCGCCCGCGACCTGGCCAGCTGGCAGATCCGCGTGAACACCATCGCCCCCGGCATCATGGACACCCCCATGCTGGGCCGGCTGCGCGAGGACATCCGCGACGGTCTCGCCGCCTCCGTCCCGCACCCCAAACGCCTGGGCGAACCGGACGACTTCGGCCGCCTGGCCGTCGAGATGCTGGAGAACCCCTACCTCAACGGCCAGACCGTCCGCCTCGACGGCGCCATCCGCATGGCGCCCCGATGACCGACGACGAGTTCCGGGCCGACCTGCGCGCCTTCCTGACGGACCATCATCCGGGGCGCCGGCCCAAGGACCGCGCCGAGCACCTGAGTTGGCAGAGGAAGTGGCTGGCCACCCTGTACGACGCCGGATACGCGGGACCCGGCTGGCCCCGCGCGTACGGCGGCATGGACCTGCCCTTCGCCCGCCAGGTGATCTACCAGGAGGAGTACGCGCGGGCCAGGGTCCCGGGCCCGCTCGGCACCGGTCTCGGCATCGCCGCGCCGACGCTCATCAAGTACGGGACGACGGAACAGAAGGAGCGTTTCCTGCGGCCCATGCTGCGCGGTGACATGGTCTGGGCCCAGGGCTACTCCGAACCGGAGGCGGGCTCGGACCTCCCCGCGCTGCGCACCACGGCCCGCCGCGAGGGCGACGTCTACGTGGTCAACGGCCAGAAGGTGTGGAACAGTTCGGCCGACATCGCCGATATCGTCTTCACGCTCGTCCGCACCGGCCCGCCCGGATCCCGCCAGGACGGGATCAGCTACCTCCTGATCGACGCGCACGCCCCGGGCGTCACCGTACGGCCCCTGCGCGACCTCACCGGCGACGCCGTCTTCTGCGAGATCTTCTTCGACGACGTGCGCGTGCCGGTCGCCGACCGGGTCGGCGAGGAGAACGGCGGCTGGCCGCTGGTCCGCACGAGCCTCGGCCACGAACGCGCGGCCGGCGCGATGAACCAGGCCGCGCTGTACCGCCGGGTGCTGGACGAGCTGATCGAGCTGGCCCGCGAACGCGGCCTGACCGCCGACCCGTTGGTGCGCGACAGGCTCGCGGACTTCGAGATCCGGGTGCAGATCATGCGGCTCACCGGGATGCGCACCATCGCCGACATCCTGGCCAAGGGCGAGCCGGGACCGGCCTCCTCGACCGCGCGGCTGTTCATCGTGACGTTCGAGCAGGACCTGCACGAGTTCGCCGTCGACCTGCTCGGACCGTACGGCATCCTCGGCCGCCGTGACCCCCACGCGGTCCAACGGGGGCGCTGGGTCTGGGGGTTCCTGCGCACCCGGGCCTCGACCATCGGCGCCGGCACGGCCGAGATCCAGCGCAACACCATCGCCGAGCAGGTGCTGGGCCTGCCCCGGGACCCGGCGATGCCGACGACGGGGAGGACCTCGTGAGAGCCGCACGCTGTACGACGTACGGACCGCCCGGCGACCTCACGGTCGCGCACCTCGACGATCCGGAGCCCGGCCCCGGCGAGGTCCTGGTCCGTGTCCACGCGGCCGCCGTCAACTTCCCGGACGTACTGATCGTCGCGAACCGCTACCAGGTCCCGGCGCCCCTGCCTTTCACCCCCGGCAGCGAGTTCGCCGGTACGGTCGCCGCGCTCGGCCCCGGTGTCACCGGACCGCCCGTCGGCACGCCCGTCGCCGGCGCGGTGCTCACCGGTGCCTTCGCCGAACAGGTCGTCGTCCCCGCGGCGAGCCTGCGCGGGATCCCCGAGGGTCTCGACATGGTGCACGCCGCCGCGTTCCACGTGACGTACGCGACCGCCTACCACTCCCTGGTGACCGTCGCCGGAGGCACGGAGGGGGAGTGGGCCGTCGTCCTCGGGGCCGCCGGGGGTGTCGGGACCGCGGCCGTGGACATCGGCACCCGGCTCGGCCTGCGCGTGATCGCCGCCGCGTCGAGCGAGGAACGGCTCACCGTCGCCCGCAAGCTCGGCGCGGCGGGCGGGGTCGACTACGTCCGCGAGGACCTCAAGGCGCGGATCCGTGAACTCAGCGGCGAGGGCGCGCACTTGGCGATCGACCCGGTCGGCGGCCGGTACGCCGAGGCCGCCCTGCGCGGACTGCGCCGGGGCGGCCGGTTCGTCACGGTGGGATACGCCGACGGGGAGATCCCGCGGATCCCGCTCAACCTCGTGCTCCTCAAGGACCTCGTCGTCCGGGGCTTCGAGATCCGCACCGTGCGCCAGTACGCCCCGGACGCGGTGGCCGAGGCCGACCGCACCCTCGCCCGGCTGGTCCGCGAGGGGATGCGCCCGCTGGTCTCCCGCGTGCACCCCCTCGACGACGTGGCCGCCGCCCTGACCGACGTGGCCGAGCGACGGACCACCGGGAAGGTCGTACTCGACCTAGAACGTGGGTAGTTGAGGACGCCGCTTCACATACCCGGCGGCGTCCACCCGCATCTGCATGCCCGTGACGTACCGCGACTCGTCCGAGACGAGGAACAGCACCGTCTCGGCGACGTCCTCCGGCTCGACGTAAGGAATCCCGAACCCGGTCGTCGCCGGGAACGACGGCAGCGCGTCCTCGCGCGTCGGATTCTCCAGGTCGGGCCGGAACGACCGGTACATGAGGTCGGAGTTGAGCATCCCGGTGTTGACGTTCGTCGGATGCACGGCGTTGACCCGGATCCGACGCGTGGCGAGTACGGTCGCCAAGTCGTGCACGAACGAAGCGACTTGGCGCTTGGCGAACGAATAGCCCAGCCCGCCGGGCCCGTTGGCCGGGTTGTCCACGGTCGCCGGGATCAGCCCCGCGATCGAACCGGTCGCCACGATCGAGGCACCGTCGGGCAGATGGGGCAGCGCAGCCTCCACCGCGTGCACGACCCCGTGGAAGTCGACCGTGATGGCGTCGATGAACGCCTCCGCACCCCGGTCGGGCCCGAGCGGTGCGATGCCCGCCTGCGCGACCACGGCGTCCAGCCGGCCCAGCTCCGCGATCCCGTCCGCCACCGCGGACTTGAGGGCCGCGGAGTCCCGTACGTCCGCCGTGCGGGCCACGATCCGGCGCCCCAGCTTCTCCACCAGACGCACGGTCTCGTCGAGGTCGTCCCGGGTGGCCAGCGGATAGCCGTTGGTGTCGATGTCCTCGCAGAGGTCCACGGCGATGATGTCGGCGCCCTCCGCGGCGAGCCGCAGCGCGTGCGCGCGCCCCTGCCCCCGCGCGGCTCCCGTGATGAAGACGACCTTGCCGTCCACTCGGCCCATCGTGAGGACTCCTTCCGTCGGCGCGGTGCCCGTCGGCGCGGTGTTCGCCAGGCGCCGTAAAAAGTAGCCTGAATACCCGCCCCGTCCGCCCTTGATCCCGCTCACCGGGACCTGATCAGGGCACGCAATGCGGTACCGGTCCTAGAGTCCGACTGCCAGAGCCGAGCGGACGAGGGAGCGCCACGATGCCGTTGCAGCCGTGGATGAAACTGCTGTCGACCGACGACCATCTCATCGAGCCGCCCAGGTTGTGGTCGGACCGTCTGCCGGCCCGGTACCGGGAGGCGGGACCACGGATCGTCGAGCAGGCGCGCGGGGACGGCGAGGCGCCCGCCGAGGTGTGGCGGTACGAGGACCGCATCTACCCGTACATCGGCCTCAACGCCGTGGCGGGCAAGAAGCCCGAGGAGTTCGGCCTCGAACCGACCCGCTACGACGAGATGATCCCGGGCTGCTACGACCCCAAGGCGCGCATCCGGGACATGGACCTGGACGGCGTGTGGGGCGCCCTGTGCTTCCCGTCGTTCCCCGGGTTCGCCGGCACCGTCTTCCTGGACGGCGTGGACCGCGAACTGGCGCTGCTGTGCGTGCGGGCATGGAACGACTTCGTCCTGGACGAGTGGTGCGCCACCGCGCCGGGACGGCTCATCCCGCTGGTGATCATGCCGCTGTGGGACGTGGACGCCTGCGTCGCCGAGGTCCACCGCACCGCCGCCAAGGGTGCGAAGGCGGTCTCCTTCCCGGAGAACCCGGCCCCGCGCGGCCTGCCCTCCTTCCACACCGACCACTGGGACCCGTTCTTCTCCGCCCTGGAGGAGACCGACCTGCCCCTGTGCCTGCACTTCGGCACCTCGGGCAAGCCGCCGAAGACCGCCGAGGAGGCCCCCTTCGCGGTGACGATCGCCCTCTTCGGCTGCAACGCCATGTTCGCCACCGCCGACCTCCTCTTCTCCTCGGTGCTCCACAAGCACCCCAAGCTGAAGATCGGCCTCTCCGAGGGCGGCATCGGCTGGATCCCCTATCTGCTGGAGCGCAGCGACGGCACCTGGGAGCGGCACCGCTTCTACCAGAACGTCAACCAGAGCGTGCGCCCCTCGGAGCTGTTCCACCGGCACTTCCACGGCTGCTTCATCGACGACCGCTTCGGCGTGGAGGTCCGCCACCACGTGGGCATCGACAGGATCACCTGGGAGTGCGACTACCCGCACTCCGACTCCTACTGGCCCAAGAGCCGCGCCTACGCCGCCGAAGTGCTCGCGGACGTGCCGGACGACGAGGTCCACAAGATCGTGGAGCTCAACACTCGCCGCCTGTACAACCTCCCCGCATGACCCGGCGGCCCGAGTCCGAGCGGTCCGACTGGACCGAACAGGACCTGCTCACCCGCGAGGAGGCCCACGGCCGGCTCGTCGCGGAGATCGCCGAGACCGACGTACGACTGGCTCGGCTCGCGGAGTCCGAGGCGGCCGAGCGCGACCTGCTCACCGCACGGCTGCGCGCGCTCAAAGAGGCCGCCGACGACCTGATCGACCAACCGACGAACTGAGGTGCTCATGGGGCGTGTTCAGGGCCAGGTCGCCCTCATCACGGGAGCGGCGCGGGGACAGGGCCGCTCCCATGCCGTACGGCTGGCGGAGGAGGGCGCGGACGTCGTCGTCACCGACGTGTGCCACGACATCAGCGACGCGCTGCCGTACTCGCTCGCGACCAAGGAACAGCTCGAAGAGACCGCCGAGTTGGTGCGGGCGACCGGGCGGCGGTGTCTCGCGGTCCGGGCCGACGTCCGCTCGATCACCGAGCTGCGGGCCGCCGTCGACGCCGCACATGAGGAGTTCGGGCGGATCGACACGGTCGTCGCCAACGCCGGCGTGATGAGCATCGGGGCCGCCTGGGAGCTGTCCGAGGAGGCCTGGGACGTCACCGTGGACGTCAACCTCAAGGGCGCCTGGAACACCGTACGGGCCGCCGTCCCCGGGATGATCGAGGCGGGGGAGGGCGGCTCGATCGTGATCACCAGCTCCGCCGCCGGGATCCGCGGCCATGTGCCGTACGCCCACTACGTGGCCAGCAAGCACGGCGTGGTCGGGCTGATGAAGGCCCTCTCCAACGAACTCGCCCCGCACCGCATCCGGGTGAACACCGTCCACCCCACCGGGGTCAGCGACACCGGCATCACCGTCGGCGTGCCGATCGAGGAACTCGCCGCGCGGGAACCGCTGTTCGGGCTCGCCGCGATGAACCCCCTCGCCACGCACGTCGAACCGCGGGACGTCTCCAACGCCGTGCTGTTCCTCGCCTCGGACGAGTCCCGGTACGTCACGGGGCTCCAGTTCACCGTGGACGCGGGCTCGACGAACAAGCCCTGAAACCTTCGGATATGACGGAGCGTCACATGAAGATCACCCTCGACACGTCCATGTGCTCCGGGCACGCCCGCTGCGCCGCGACCGCGCCCCAGCTCTTCCGGCTCGACGACGACGGATACGCCGTACCCCTCGACCAGGAGGTGCCGGAAGAGCTGTGGGACGCGGCCCGCGACGGTGAACGGGCGTGCCCGGAGCGGGCGATCACCGTGGAGTGAGCGCTCAGGCGCCGGGCGGCATCGGCGGGGGAGTGAAGTGGTGGCCCCAGAACGCGCCGTCGGTGATCTCGTACACCGGCACCGGCTCGGGCACCTTCAGTCCGTTCCAGCCGAACTCGACGGCGTAGTTCTCCGGCGACCACACGTAGAAGGACACCATGTGGTCGTTGGTGTGCTTGCCGAGCGAGTGCATCATCGGGACCTCCAGCCTGCCCGCCCGGTCGAGCGCGAGCCCCACGTCGTCCAGCGTGGCGCCCTCGACCATGAAGTGCAGGAGCCGCCCGGGACCCGGCATCGGCGTGACGCCCAGGGTGTGGTGGCGGGGGTTGCAGCCCATGAACCAGGTCGTGCCGCCCGGCGAACGCATCGTGTTGCGCTCGATGAACCCGAGGACGTTCACATAGAAGTCGAACGTCCCGCGCGCGTCCTCGGCCGAGACGATCGCGTGCCCGAAGCCCATGTCACCGGTGACGAACTTCGACACCAGCGGGGTGCTGACCGGCACATGGTCCAGGATCGGGCCGTAGAACAGCTCGACCGGGTTGCCGCCGGGGTCGTTGAAGCGGACGAACCCGCCCACCCGGCGCTCCTGCGCCTCGGCCTCGGTGCCGGCGGTCACCTTGACGCCCGCCTTCTCCACCGCCGCGACCAGGCCCGCGAGTTCGCGCTCGTCCAGGACCTCGAAGCCGAGCGCCGTCATCCTGTCCTGCGCGCCCGGCGCGACCACGATCCGGGCCGGGTAGCTGTCCATCCGGTAGTGCAACGCGTCGGGCGTCGGGCCCTCCACGGGCATCAGCCCTAGGAACTCCCCGCCGAAGCGCTTCCATTTCTCCAGGTCGGTGGATTCCAGCCGCAGGTATCCGAGCGAGCGAACGCCCATCCGTCTCTCCTTCACAGTGGTCAGATGACCGGCGCGGATCCCCCGTGCCCGGCGCCTGCTGGCGACGGTAATGAGCCGGTCACGGCCACCGCCCGGACCCGTCCCACTGATCGGGAGCCGGACCCCGGGGGCGGCCCGGCGCACGGAAACCTGGACCCCACCTGTCGACCGGAGGGGCACACCCATGACACTCACCCACGACGACACCCTGCGCGAGCTGAAGACCGACGAGGGCACCCTGCGCTACCACGAGGCGGGCGACGGACCGCCGTTGCTGATGCTGCACGGATCGGGGCCGGGCGTGACCGGGTGGCGCAACTACGGCGACAACCTGCCCGTGTTCGCCGAGCACTTCCGCTGCCTCGCCCTGGAGTTCCCCGGCTTCGGCGTCAGCGACCCCACCGACGAGAACCCCATGGCGGCCGCCCCCAAGGCGGTCCTGCGCTTCCTGGAGGGCCTCGGCCTCGACCGGGTCGACGTCATCGGCAACTCGATGGGCGGCTTCGTCGCGGCGGGCCTGGCCGTCGGCAACCCGACCCTGTTCCGCCGGATCGTCACCGTCGGCGGCGTCGGCCGCAACATCCTCTCGCCCGCCCCCAGCGAGGGCCTCAACCTCCTCGTGGAGTTCGCCGAGGACCCCACCCGCGACAATCTCGTCCAGTGGCTGCGCTCGATGGTCCACGACCCGAAGCTGCTCACCGAGGAACTGATCGAGCAGCGCTGGGCGAGCGCCACCGAACCCGCCACCCTGGAGGCCTCCCGGCGGATCTACGGCCGTCGGGCGATGGCCGCGATGACCGCCGCCCAGGCCGCCTCGGACCAGCCGATCTGGGCCCTTCTCCACAAGATCGCCGCGCCCACGCTGCTAACGTGGGGACGGGACGACCGGGTCACACCCCTGGAGAACGCGCTGCTGGCGATGCGCACCATCCCGAAGGCGGAGCTGCACGTGCTTCCGGACTGCGGGCACTGGGCGATGATCGAGCAGAAGGCGGCCTGGGAGAGCGCGGTCCTGGCGTTCCTGACCCGCCCGGAGGCCTCCTGAGCGCCTGTGGGAGCCGCCGACGACCTGGGGGACGGTGTGCCGAAGACCGCTGAGCCGCGACAGCCGGCCGCTCCGGTGTCGCGCCGACAGCTCGCCCGCCGGGTGGCCATCCTCCGCGCCGCCAGCGAACTCGCCGCCCGCGAGGGCCTGGCGGGCGTGCAGATGCTGGACGTGGCCAAGGAGGCGGGCGTCGCGATCGCCACGCTCTACCGCTACTTCCCGTCCAAGACCCACCTGTTCACCGCGGTCCTCGAATGGCACATCGAGATGTTCCTGGAGGGCCACCAGGACGTCGACGGCGGCGACCGGGTCGAGGAGGTCGCCGAGACGCTCATCGCCCTCACGGTGAAGCTCCTGGACAGCCCGCTGCTCGCCTCGGCGGTGGCGATGTCCTCCTTCACCGAGTACGCGGGCACCGCCCCGACCCGCTACGACATCGCCGCCAGCTACCTCGGGCGCACCCTGCTGCGCCTGCTCGGCGTCCGCGAGCCGCAGGAGGAGGACCGCAGCACCGTGCGGCTGCTCATCTACTGCTGGTGGGGCCTGTTCGTCGCCGCGCAGACCGAGGAGATCTCCGTCCACCGGGTCGAGGCGGACCTACGGCTGGCGGTCCGGCTGATCCTCGCGCCCTACATCTGAGAAGGGCCTCCCGGAACACCGGGAGGCCCTTTCACGTCGTACGACCCGCTAGGCCGCCGCGGCCAGGAGGTCCAGCGCGATGTCCACGATCATGTCCTCCTGCCCGCCGACCAGTCCGCGTCGGCCGACCTCAAGGAGGATGGTCCGCGCGTCGAGGCCGTACTGCCGGGCCGCCGTCTCCGCGTGCCGCAGGAAGCTCGAATAGGCGCCCGCGTAGCCGAGGGTGAGGGTCTCCCGGTCCACCCGCACCGGCCGGTCCTGGAGCGGGCGGACCAGGTCGTCGGCGGCGTCCTGGAGCGCGAACACGTCGCACCCGTGCTCCCAGCCGTTCAGGGTCGCGACCGCGATGAACGGCTCGATCGGGCAGTTGCCCGCCCCGGCGCCCTGTCCGGCCAGCGAGGCGTCCACCCGGGTCACGCCCTCCTCCACGGCGATCACCGAGTTCGCCACCGACAGGGAGAGGTTCTCGTGCGCGTGGATGCCGATCTGCGTCGCCGGGTCGAGGACGTCCCGGTAGGCGCGGATGCGGTCCCGGACGCCGTCCATGGTGAGCCGGCCGCCCGAGTCGGTGACGTACACGCAATGGGCGCCGTACGACTCCATCAGCTTCGCCTGCTCGGCCAGCTGCGCCGGTTCGGCCATGTGGGCCATCATCAGGAAGCCCGAGACGTCCATGCCGATCTCGCGGGCGGTGGCGATGTGCTGGGCCGCCACGTCCGCCTCGGTGCAGTGCGTGGCGATCCGGATCGAGCGGATCCCGAGCGTGTACGCCTGCTTGAGCTCGGCGATGGTGCCGATGCCCGGCAGCAGCAGGGACGTCAGCACGGCCCGGTCGACGGCGGACGCGGCCGCCTCGATCCACTCCCAGTCGGTGTTGCTGCCCGGCCCGTAGTTGAGGCTGCCGCCGGTCAGCCCGTCGCCGTGCGCCACCTCGATGGCGTCCACGCCGGCCTGGTCGAGGGCCGCCGAGATCTTGGAGACGAACTCCGGCGTGATCCGGTGCCGGATGGCGTGCATGCCGTCCCGCAGGGTCACGTCCTGTACGTACAGCTTCGTCATCGGGAGGTCACCTCGTTCGGGAGCCGCTCGGCCACGCGCTCGGCGACCCGGAGGGCGGCCGAGGTCATGATGTCGAGATTGCCGGCGTAGGCGGGCAGGTAGTGGGCGGCGCCCTCCACCTCCAGGAACACCGAGACCTTGGTGGTCACCGGGGGAGCGCCGGCGTCCAGCAGGGTGTGCACCGGCTCGTCGGGGGCGAGAGGGGTGAACTGCACCTTCTGCTTGAGCCGGTAGCCCGGCACGTACTCGGCCACCGCCGCGACCATCTCCTCGACGGAGGCCCGCACCGCGTCCTGGTCCGCGTCGCCGATCAGACAGAACACCGTGTCCCGCATGATCAGCGGCGGTTCGGCCGGGTTGAGCACGATGATCGCCTTGCCGCGCGACGCGCCGCCGACCTTCTCGATCGCCCCGGACGTGGTCTCGGTGAACTCGTCGATGTTGGCCCGGGTGCCGGGACCCGCCGACTTCGAGGCGATGGAGGCGACGATCTCGGCGTACGGCACGGGCGTCACCCGGCTGACCGCGTGCACGATCGGGATGGTGGCCTGGCCGCCGCAGGTGACCAGGTTGAGGTTGTCGACGGCGTTGCTCAGGTGCTCGTCGAGGTTCACCGGCGGCACGACGTACGGCCCGATGGCGGCGGGCGTGAGGTCCACCAGCCGCTTGCCGTACGGCGCGAGCCGCTTGGCGTTCTCGACGTGCGCCTTGGCGGAGGTGGCGTCGAAGACGATCCGGATGTCGTCGAAGTCCGGCATCCGGATCAGACCGTCCACGCCCTCGTGCGTGACCGGCACCTTCAGGCGGGCCGCGCGGGCCAGGCCGTCGGAGTCCGGGTCGATGCCCACCATCGCGGCCATCTCCAGGGTGTCGGAGAGCCGCAGGATCTTGATCATCAGGTCGGTCCCGATGTTGCCGGAACCGATCACGGCCACTTTCGTCTTCGTCATTCCTGGTCCTCGGATTCCTTGAGCGCGGAGAAGCGCGCGGCGACCGTCCCCAGCCCCGAGATCTCCGCCCGTACGGCCGTCCCCGGCGGCGTCGGCACCAGCGGCCCCAGCGCGCCGGAGAGCACGACCTGCCCGGCGCGCAGCGGATCGCCGTACTCCCGCGCGGTCCGCGCCAGCCACAGCAGCGCCTCCAGCGGATCGCCCAGACAGGCCGAGCCGTCGCCCTCGGAGGCGAGCACGCCGTCGGCGTACAGCCGCATCGTCACGTCCTTCGGCTCGAAGTCCCTCAGGGAGACCCGCTGTTCACCGAGTACGAACATGCCGCTGGAGGCGTTGTCGGCGACCGTGTCGGTGATCGCGATGTCCCAGTCGGCCACCCGGCTGTCCACGATCTCCAGCGCGGCCACGGCATGGCCGACCGCCGCCCGCACCCTCGGCAGGTCGAGGCCGTCGCCGTCGAGATCGTCCGCGAGCACGAACGCGATCTCCGCCTCGGCGCGGGGCTGGAGCAGCCGCTCGCTGGGCACGGCCGGCAGTCCGGTGGCGTCCATGTCGTCGAGGAGCACGCCGAAGTCCGGCCGGTCGACGCCCACTTGGCGCTGCACGGCCGCCGAGGTCAGTCCGATCTTGCGGCCCACGACCCGCGCCCCGAGGGCGATGCGGTCGTCGATCAGCCGTCGCTGGACGGCGTAGGCGAGGCCGATGTCGGTGGCGCCGAGCAGGTCCCGCACGGGAGAACAGGGCCGCCGGTCGCGCAGGGCCCGGGAGAGTCTGCCGGCCGCGCCGGCCACCGCGCTCCCACGGTCCGCGACGGCCGCCGGTTTCGAAACGTCTGTCATCCGCATCCTCACCTCGTGATGGGACCAGCGTGGGCGTCCCACCTGGATCACAGCCATGTGCCGTTCCGGTGAGCGGGACTTGGCCGGAAGGTGCCGTACGCCCTGCTGGGACCGTCGGGGGACCACGAGGAGGTCAATGATGACCAGCAATGAGGACACCTATGACGTCATCGTCGTCGGATCGGGCGGGGGCCTGGTCGGGGCCTATGTGGCGGCCTCGCGCGGGCTGCGCACACTCGTCGTCGAGAAGACCGGCGCGGTCGGCGGGACCGTCGCCTACTCCGGGGCCGGACTGTGGTTCCCGGGGTCCGCGCCGCTGCGCCGGGCGGGCCTGGACGACGACGTCGAGCGGGCCCGCACCTATCTGCGGGACGTGGTCGCCGACGAGGGCCGGGAACGGCTCCAGGACGCCTATCTGCGGGCCGGGGCGCAGCTGATCGACGAGCTGGAACAGAACGCCTGGTTCCAGTCCTTCGTCCACGCGCCCGTCCCGGACTACTTCTCCTCGCGTCCCGGCGCGACGCCCACGGGCCGGACCGTCTTCCCGCCGCCGCTCGAAGTCTCCGCGCTGGGGGAGCGGTTCGACCTCGTCCGCCGCTCCCTGCCCGCCGAGCGCTGGGGCTTCGACGAGGGCCCTGTGGTCAGCGGTGGCCGCGCCCTGATCGGCCGGGCGCTCGCCGCGTTCCTGGAGACGGGCAACGGCATGCTGCGGCTCAACACCGCCCTTGAGGGCCTGGTCGTCGAGGACGGCAGGGTGGTCGGCGTGGACGTCGTCAGCGACGGCGAGCCCGTGCGGCTGCGCGCGGAACGCGGGGTGCTGCTCGCGGCCGGCGGCTTCGAACGCGACCGTGAACTGCGTGAGGAACACCAGCAGTTGACCGGCGAGTGGTCCAACGGCGCCCCCGCCAACACCGGTGACGCGCTGCGGGCCGGTATCGCGGTCGGCGCGGACACCGACCTGCTCGACGAGGCGTGGTTCGTGCCCGGACTGGTCAGGCCGGACGGACTGCCCGTCTTCCACTCCGGCACCCGCGGCGGGATCTGGGTCAACGGCGAGGGCGAACGCTTCGTCAACGAGACGGCCCCGTACGACCAGGTGGGTCATGAGATCGTCCGCCGGCACGCGAGTACGGGCGTCCGGCACATCCCCTGCCACTGGGTCTTCGACCAGCGCCAGCTCGACCGGGACGGCATCGGCTTCCCGCCCGCCGAGCCGCCGGTCGAGGAGTGGCTGGCGTCGGGGGCGCTGAAGAAGGCCGACACCCTGGAAGAACTGGCCCGGTTGATCGACGTGCCCTTCGAGGCCCTTGACCGCACGGTCAAGGAGTTCAACGGCTACGCGCCCACCGGCGTGGACGAGCGGTTCCACCGCGGGGAGAAGCCCTGGGACCAGATGTTCCAGCACATCGTCGGCTTCCCGGCCGACCCCCGCCAGAACTTCCCCGGCGAGCCCGTCGCCGGCTTCCCCAACCAGCTGCTCGTGCCGATCGACACCCCGCCGTACTACGCGGCGACCATCGTGCCGTCCGACATCGGCACCAAGGGGGGCCTGCGGATCGACGAGCACGCGCGCGTGCTGCGCCCCGACGGGCGGCCGATCGCCGGACTGTATGCGACCGGCAACACCGCGGCCGCCATGTCCGGGAGGGTCTACCCCGGTGCGGGCACCCCGATCGGGTCCAGCCTCGCCTTCGGCTATCTCGCCGTCCTCGACATCGTGGGGGGTTCGGCCGAGGACACCGCGGGGGGTTCCACCGACTGATCCGTGCACGCCTCTTGGTCCGCGGGCGGGGCGTTGGTACCTTGGCGTCGGCGCCGAACTGAAATGTATTTCAGTTTTAACAGAGAGGCGACGACGATGACGTCTGCCCTTCGTCTTGACCCGCGGCCCGAGGCCGAATCCCCCGCGCTCCCCCCGTCGATGATGGAGCGTGTGACGTTGATCATGGATCTCTTCGAGCGGCCGCAGACCCGTCTCACGCTCGAGACGGTCTCCCGTCGTACCGGGCTGCCCCGGTCGACGACCCACCGGATCCTCGACCAACTGGTGCGGCTGGACTGGCTCCACCACACCCTGACCGGTTATCTGCTGGGCCCTCGCGCCCTGGGACTCGGCGGCCGCGAGATCGGGCACAGCACGCTGCGTGCCGCCGCCGCGCCCCAACTGCTCGAACTGGCAGTCCGCACCCGGATGGTGGTGCATCTCGCGGTGCTCGACGGGCCCGAGGTCTACTACCTCGACAAGGTGGGCGGCCGGGCCGCCGTCGACATCCCCTCGCGGGTCGGCGGGCGGGAGGTCGCGCACTGTACGGGGCTCGGCAAGGCGATGCTGGCCTGGCTGAGCCCCGAGGAGATCGACGCGCGGTACGAGCAGGTCATGGAGCGCCGTACCGCGCACAGCATCTGCCGACTCGACGCGCTGCACCGGGAGTTGGGCGCCGTGCGCCGGCGCAACGGGCTCGCCATCGACCGGGGGGAGTGCTTCCCGGACATCGCCTGCGTCGGCCTCGCGGTACGCGGCCCGGACGGGCCCGTCGCCGCCATCTCGGCGGTGGGGGAGGGCGGTTCGGCGGTGGAGCGGATCGCGCCGCTCGTCGTGAACGCCGTACGGTCCGTCTCGGAGGAGCTGTTCGGCGGTGCGCAGGAGTGCGACCGCGAGGTGGCGGAGGCGGTGCGCAGGGCGCCCCGACACGGCCAGGCGATGGTGGTCGGCGGGCTGCGCTGAGCACGCCCATCGGGTGCTCAGGCCTCGGACCGTACGGCCCTGCCGTTGAGCTTCAGGAGATTGACCGCGGCGCCGAGCGAGACGACGGCCATGCCCGCGGAGGTCACGACGCCCTGCGCGCCCTCGACGACGAAGGGCGCGGCCACGGCGACGACCAGGTTGAACAGGAACAGGAACCACAGGACGGGCGGGGCGGAGAGCAGCTTCTTCACGGGGATTCCTCACTCAGAGACCGGGCGGGTGCTTACGGGACCGACTCTTCCGGAAACGCCGGGCCGCAACGAGGGAGCGCACACCCGAACCCAGGGTGTAGTCCGCTACACCCCGGGTCCTGGAGCTGAGAGGGCTCGCCATCCCCGTAGGTAGTCTGCGGAAATGACGAGAAGCGAGCGGCTCGCGGAGCAGTTGGACTGGTACTGGTGCAAGAACCTGCGGCCGCGGCTGGAGGGTCTCACCGACGAGGAGTACTTCTGGGAGCCGGTGCGCGACTGCTGGAGCATCCGGCGACGGGACACGTCGGCGGGCCCGAGGGAGTGGACGATGGACTTCGCGTCCCCCGAACCGGTGCCGGCGCCGGTGACCACGATCGCCTGGCGCCTCGCGCACATCATCGTCTCGTGCCTGGGCTACCGGGTCGGCTGGTACTTCGGCGGCCGGGAGGTCGACTCCGAGACGTTCCCCTACGCGGGGACCGCCGACGAGGCGCTGAAACAGCTCGACGAGATGTACGGCAGATGGAACGCGGGGGTCCGCGAACTCTCGGACGCCGACCTGGAGAAACCGCCCGGGGCGGGCCCCGAGCGGTTTCCCATGGAGAACAGGATCCTGCACGTCAACAGGGAACTGATCCATCACGGCGGCGAGATCTCCCTGCTGCGCGACCTCTACCTCCGGCACACCGGAGATGTCCTCAGCGGGCCGTCCAGCCCCCGTCCACGGTGAGCGTCGTCCCCGTGACGAACCGGGACGCGTCCGACGCCAGGAAGACCGCCGCCCCGCCCAGCTCGTCGGTGTCGCCCACCCGCCCCATCGGCGTGTTCGCCACGATCCGCTCGCCCCAGCGGCTGTCCAGCAGCCCGGAGCTGAGGTCGGTGTGGAAGTAGCCGGGGGCGAGCGTGTTGACCCGCACCCCGCGGTCCGCCCACTCCACGGCCAGCGCCCGGGTGAGCGCCTCGACCCCGCCCTTGCTGGCCGCATAGGCGGCGATCCGCTCGAAGCCGGTACGGGCGTGCACGGAGGAGACGTTGACGATCGAGCCGGAGCGCTGCTCCAGCATCACCCGGCCCGCCTCCCGGCAGCAGTAGAAGGTGCCGTTCAGGTTGACGTCGACCACCTGCCGCCAGTCCCGGTCGGTGACCCTCTCGCTGCGGGTGAAGTGCGGGCTGATCCCGGCGCAGTTGACGACCACGTCCAGCCGGCCCGTCCACTGCGTGATCCGCTCGACCATGTCCCGTACGGCGTCGGAGTCGTCCACCGCCCCGGGCACCACCAGCACCTTGCCGCCGTCCGCGGCGAGTTCGGACTCCAGCCGCTCCAGGTCCGTCGCGGTGCGCGAGGTCACCGCCACGGTCGCGCCGGCCTGCGCCAGCGCGACGGCGATCGCCCGGCCCAGGCCCTTTCCGGCGCCGGTCACCCACGCGGTCCTGCGGTCCAGCCGCAGATCGTTCACTTCCCCTCCTCCGTCTCCTGCGTCGGCACGTCGCGCAGGGTCCGCTTGAGGACCTTCCCCGAGGGCGTACGGGGCAGCTCGTCGACGAAGTCGAAGCGGGCCGGCACCTTGAACTTGGCGAGCCGGGCCCGGCAGAACTCCCGCAGGTCCTCCGCCCCCGCCTCCGCGTCCCGCCGCAACACGACGAACGCGCGCGGCACTTCACCCCACCGCGGATGGGTGAGCCCCACCACCGCCGCCTCCAGCACCGCCGGGTGCTCGTACAGCACCCGCTCGACCTCCGGGGTCGCGATGTTCTCGCCACCGGAGACGATCATGTCCTTCTTGCGGTCGTCGATGTAGAGGAAACCCTCCTCGTCGACGTGCCCGATGTCCCCGGTGTGGAACCAGCCGTCCCGCAGCGCGGCGGCGGTCGCCTTCTCGTCCCGCCAGTAGCCCGCGAAGACCTTCGGCCCGCGCAGCGCGATCTCGCCCAGCTCGCCCGCCGGGACCTCCTTGCCGGCGTCGTCGACGATCCGCACGCGCGTGTGCGGCACGGGCCGCCCGACCGAGCCCAGCTTGGTGAGCGCGTGCGCCCGGTCGAGGAAGGTGTCGCCCGACACCGTCTCGGTGAGCCCGTACGCGTCGGCGAACCAGGCGTTGGGGAACGCCTCCATGATCCGCCGCAGCATCGGCTCGGGCGTCTTCTCCCCGCCGCCCAGGATGAACCGCACCGACGAGGTGTCGTACTTCTCGCGGTCCGGCACCTCCAGCACCGCGTTCACCAGCGCGGGCCCCAGCCACACGTTGGTGACACCGTGCTCCTCGATCGCCCGCAGCGCCCCGGCCGCGTCGAACTTCCGTTGCAGCACCACCCGTCCGCCCGCGTACAGGACGCCGAGCGCGGGCATGTCCAGCCCGCCGACGTGGTAGAGCGGGCCGCACACCAGCGTGGTGTCCGCCGCCGACAGCCCGAAGTGCACGATGTGGGCCAGGTTCTTCGCCTGCACGTTGCCGTGGGTGATGCACACCCCCTTCGGCCGCGCGGTGGTCCCGGAGGTGTACATCAGCCGCTGCAGCTCGGACGCCTCGACCTCGACGGGCTCGACCCGGGCGCCCGGATGCCGGGCGAGCAGCTCCTCGTAGCCGAGCCACGGCTCGGATGCGGTCTCCCCGCCGACCTGGATCCGGTGGCTCAGTCCCGGCAGCCGCTCGGCCATCCGGTCCGCGGCGCGCACGAACTCCGGTTCCGTCACGAGGACCTTTGTCTCGGCATGGCCGAGGATGTACTGCCATTCCTCCTCGGAGAGCCGGTAGTTCAGCGGCAGGAAAACCGCGCCGAGCCGGCCCGCCGCGTACACCAGTTCCAGGAATTCCGGCTGGTTGTAGAGCAGCAGCCCGATCACGTCACCGCGCCGGACCCCCAGCTCGGCCAGTCCGGCGGCCAGCCGGTTCACCCTCTCGTGCAGCTCCCGCACGGTCAGCCGGCGGTCTTCCTGTACGACCGCCACCGCGTCCGGACGCTGGGACAGGTGGTAATCGAGGATGCTCGCGAAATTGTGCACGGCAACTCTCTCGGCTCAGCGGTCAGGAATGTCCCGACCGGTCGGTTGCTCGCTCCCAAGATTTAGTGTACCTCTTGGTCTATAAAACCTGATCGCACTCTACGACGACACGCGGCAGGCGACAACCCGTCCGGCGGACGGCGCTGTGGCCACCGCGGACGAGGAGGGGCTCGTGCCACGTATCCGTGTCGACAAGGACGGACCTGTCGTCACGGTCCGCCTCGACAACCCGCCCATGAACGCCTTCGACGACGTACAGCGGGACGAGTTGTCCGCGTGCGCGCGTGAGCTGGCGGACGCGCGCGGTGTGCGGGCCGTGGTGATCCACGGCGGGGACCGGCTCTTCGCGGCCGGCGCCGACATCAAGGCGCTCGCCGCGATGGACCCCGAGGAGGTGCGCGGCTGGAACCGCGCCCTCCAGCGGACCTTCGACGACATCGCCCGCCTGCCCATGCCGGTGGTCGCGGCGATCACCGGCTACGCCCTGGGCGGCGGCATGGAGCTGGCCCTCGCGGCGGACTACCGCGTGGCGGCCACCGACGCGACCCTCGGCCAGCCCGAGGTCCAACTCGGCATCATGCCGGGCTCGGGCGGCACCCAGCGGTTGGTCCGGCTGGTGGGCCCCGCGCGCGCGAAGAACCTGCTGATGACCGGCCGCCGGGTGAGCGCGGAGGAGTCGCTGAGGCTCGGCCTGGTCGACGAGGTCGTAGCCCCGGAGAAGGTCCTGGAAACGGCCCTGACGTACGCGCACAGGCTCGCGGAGGGACCTCCCGCCGCCCTGGAGGCGATCAAGGAAGCGGTGGACCACGGCGGGGATGCGGCTCTCTCGGCAGGCCTGGCCCTCGAACGCTCTTTGTTCACCGGGGTGTTCGGCACGGCGGACGCAGCACGGGGCATCCGCTCCTTCCTGGAACAGGGACCGGGCAAGGCTCGCTTCCAGGGCACCGATGAGGGGTTTTAGGGGCGCGGGGAACTGCGCGACCAGCCACGACGGCGCCGCACTCGATAGCAAAGGGGTGGAGACATGAAGGCATTGCGCTGGCACGGCGCACAAGATCTACGACTCGAGGAGCTCCCGGACCCACCCCCACCCCGCCCCCACGAGGCGGTCATAGCGGTGAGCTGGTGCGGAGTCTGCGGCACAGACCTGCACGAGTACCTAGAGGGCCCCCACATGATCCGTACGACCCCGCACCCACTCACCGGCGCCAGCCCACCCCTGGCCCTCGGCCACGAACTAAGCGGCACGGTCGTCGCCCTCGGTGCGGACGCCCCCGGCATCACCGTCGGAGACCGCGTCACCGCCGACCCCGTCTGGCGCTGCGGCGCCTGCTACTGGTGCGTCCGGGGCGAGTACCACATCTGCCCGAAGAGCGGCTCGGTCGGACTCGCGTCCCCCGGCGCCTTCGCCGACCGCGTCACCGTCCCGATCGCGGGCCTGACCAAGCTGCCCGACAACGTCACCGACGAGATCGCCGCGGTCGCCGAACCCCTCGCCGTGGGCCTGCACGCCGTGACCCGAGGAGGCGTGCGCCCCGGCGACAACGTCCTCGTAGTCGGCGGCGGCCCCATCGGCTTCGCCGTGGTGATCGCGGCGAAACTGGCCGGCGCCGCGGGCCTCTATATCAGCGAACCCCTGAAGGAACGCCGGGACCGCCTGCTCGACCTGGGCGTCACCGAGGCGTTCGACCCGCGCGAGACCGACGTACGCCGAGAGGTCTTCGTCAAGACCAACCGCATCGGACCGGACGTCGTCATCGACGCGACCGGCGTACCCGCGCTGGCCGCCCAGGCGATCGCCACCGTCCGCCGCGGCGGCAAGATCGTCCTCGCCGGCGTCGGCCACGGAAGCGTCGAGTTCGACATGGGCCAACTCGTCTTCTACGAGCGCTCGGTCGTCGGCACCCTGGGCTACCACCACGACATCCCGCGCGTGATCGACCTCATGAGCACCGGACGCCTGGATGCCTCACCCCTGATCACCGGAAGTTTCCCGCTCTCGGAGGGACCCGCGGTCTTCGCGGACCTGGCCGCCGACCGGGCCCGCCATCTGAAGGTTCTGCTGACCCCGAAGGGACTGTGACATGGATTTCGACCTGCCGGAGGAGACCCGGGACCTCCAGGACATGGTCCGCGAGTTCGCGGCCAAGGAGATCTCCCCGCACGCGGCCGAGTGGTCGGAGAAGGAGCACTTCCCGGCCCACGTCTTCACCAAGCTCGGTGACCTCGGCCTGATGGGCATGCTCGTGCCCGAGGAGTACGGCGGCGCGGGCTCCGACACGGTCTCCTACGTCGCGGTCATGGAGGAACTCGGCGCCGCCGACCAGTCCGTCGCCTCCTCGTGGAACGCCCACTCGACCATCGCGACCCTCCCGCTGCTCGCCTACGGCACCGAGGCGCAGAAGCAGCGCTGGCTCGCCCCTCTGGCGCGCGGTGAGGCGATCGGCGCCTTCGGACTGACCGAGCCGGACGCCGGGTCCGACGCCGCCGGCATCGCCACGACCGCCCGCCGCGCGGACGGCGGGTGGCTGCTGAACGGCACCAAGATGTTCATCACCAACGCCGGCACCGAGATCAGCCAGGGCGTCACCCTGCTCGCCGTCACGGGCCGGGACGCGGACGGCCGTAAGCAGTACGCGACCTTCTACGTCCCGACCGGCACCCCCGGCTACACCTGCGGGCCCAAGCTGAAGAAGCTCGGCTGGCACGCCATGGACACCCGGGAACTGGTCTTCGACGACTGCTGGATCCCCGAGGACCACCTGGTCGGCGAGGAGGGCGGCGGGCTGCGCCAGTTCCTGTCGGTGCTCGACAAGGGCCGCATCAGCGTGGCCGCGCTCGGTTTGTCGCTGGCCAAGGCGGCGCTCGCGCTGGCCCTGAAGCACGCAACGGAACGGCAGCAGTTCGGGCGCCCGCTCTCGGAGTTCCAGGCGGTCGCGCACAAGCTCGCCGACATCGGCACCGAGGTGGAGGCCGCCCGCTGGATGGTCTACCGCGCGGCCTGGCTCGCCGACCGGGGGCGCCCGCACAGCACGGAGGCCGCCATGGCGAAGCTGTACGCCTCGGAGGTCGCCAACCGGGCCGCGTCCGAGGCGGTGCAGATCCACGGCGGCTACGGGTATGTGCGGGAGTCGGAGATCTCCCGCTTCTACGCCGACGCCAAGATCCTGGAGATCGGCGAGGGCACCAACGAGATCCAGCGGAACGTCATCGCGCGGGCCCTGGTCAAGGGCGCATGAAGGGCCCCCGGTGATGACGGGCGTCCCGCCGGGCCGCGGCGCGCCCCCCCGGGCCCGCGCACCCCCCCCCGGGGCGGGACCCAACCCCCGCCCG
>NZ_JBEYVC010000066.1:0-52006 GCF_040643855.1 Streptomyces sp. NPDC047072
GACCTCGCCGGACGGCCGCCGCAGACTCGTCGCCCGCCGCCCCGACAAGGGCCAGATCGTGGCCCTGCTCCTCATGGTCGTCGTGGCCGTTGACGACGACCCGTGCGCCCTCGGCGGCGAAGGCGAGCGCGTGGGCCCGGCCGAGGCCGCGGCCCGCGCCGGTGACGACGACGACCCGGCCGTCGCAGATTCCGGTCATCTCACGTCTCCTTGTTGGCAGTCGAGGCATCCAGGAACGCCGGCCGCTCCCCGCCCCCGTGCACATGGAGCGAGGCCCCGCTGATGTAGGCGGCCGCGTCCGAGGCGAGGAAGACGGCGGCTGAGCCCACGTCGGCGGGGGTGGCCAGCCGGCCGAGCGGGACCGTGCGGGAGACGGCGGCGATGCCCTCCTCGTCGCCGTAGAACAGGTCCGAGCGCTCGGTGCGGACCATGCCGACGACCAGGGTGTTCACCCTGACCTCCGGCGCCCACTCGACGGCCATCGAGCGGGCGAGGTTCTCCAGCCCGGCCTTCGCCGCCCCGTACGCGGCCGCGCCGGGCGAGGGCCGGCCGCCGCTCACGCTGCCGATCATGACGACCGACCCTCTGGCCCGCTTCAGGTGCTCGTAGGCGGCCAGAGAGACCGTCAGCGGGGCGAGGAGGTTCAACTCCAGGACCCTGAGGTGCCGTTCGGTCTCCAGGTCGGCCAGCAGCCGGTACGGCGCCCCGCCCGCATTGTTCACCAGGACGTCCACGCGCGGGAGTTCGGCGAAGAAGCGCCGTACCGCGTCGGCGTCCCGGACGTCGAGGGGCGTGAACTCCGTCTTCGGCAGCGGGACTTCGGGTGGTCGGCGGGCGCAGACGACGACCTCGGCACCCGCCTCGGCGAAGGCGCGCGCGATCCCGGCGCCGACACCGCGGGTGCCGCCGGTGACGACCACGACCCTCCCGTTCAGCTCCATTCGCCGCTACCCTTCTCACCTAACAAACGTTTGGTGGAAAGGTAGCTGATGCTTCCATGACTGTCTCCACCTCGTCCCCGGAAAAGGGGATCCGTGTCGTCACGGTCGACTTCCCGCCGGTGAACGCGCTCCCGGTGGACGGCTGGTTCGCCCTGGCCGACGCGGTGCGCGCGGCGGGCCGCGACCCGGAGGTCCGGTGTGTGGTGCTGGCCGCCGAGGGGCGCGGGTTCAACGCCGGTGTGGACATCAAGGAGATCCAGGCGCGCGGCTCGGACGCCCTGGTCGGTGTCAACCGGGGCTGTTTCGAGGCGTTTTCGGCGGTGTACGACTGCGAGGTGCCGGTCGTCGCGGCCGTGCACGGCTTCTGTCTGGGCGGCGGTATCGGGCTGGCCGGCAACGCCGACGTGGTCGTGGCGAGCGAGGACGCCACGTTCGGGTTGCCGGAACTGGACCGGGGCGCGCTGGGCGCGGCGACGCATCTGGCCCGGCTGGTTCCCCAACACCTCATGCGTGCCCTGTACTTCACCTCGCGCACGGTCACGGCGGCCGAGCTGCACACGCACGGGTCGGTGTGGCGGGTCGTGCCGCGCGCGGAACTCGCGGACGCGGCACTGGAGTTGGCCCGCGAGATCGCCGCGAAGGACGGCGAGCTGCTGCGCCTGGCCAAGGCCGCCATCAACGGCATCGACCCGGTCGACGTGCGCCGCAGCTACCGCTTCGAGCAGGGCTTCACCTACGAGGCGAGCACCGCCGGGGTGGCCGACCGCGTCCGTGACAGGTTCGGGAAGGAGGGCCGTTAGATGACCGACAAGACGATGACCGCCGACGAGGCGGCCTCCCGGCTGCACAGCGGCATGACCCTCGGCATCGGCGGCTGGGGCTCCCGCCGCAAACCCATGGCGCTAGTGCGCGCGTTGCTGCGGTCCGACATCACGGACCTCACCGTCGTCTCCTACGGCGGCCCCGACGTGGGCATGCTCGCCGCCGCCGGACGGATCCGGAAGCTGGTCGCCGCCTTCGTCACCCTCGACTCGATCCCGCTCGAACCGCACTACCGGGCGGCCCGCGAGCGCGGCGCCTTCGAACTCATGGAGATCGACGAGGCGATGTTCATGTGGGGGCTGCGCGCGGCGGCGAACCGGCTGCCGTTCCTGCCGGTGCGGGCCGGGATCGGCTCGGACGTGATGCGGGTCAACCCCGGTCTGCGGACGGTCACTTCGCCGTACGACGACGGGGAGACGTTCGTGGCGATGCCGGCCCTGCGCCTGGACGCGGCGCTGGTCCACGTCAACCGCGCCGACCGGCTGGGCAACGGGCAGTACCTGGGCCCGGACCCCTACTTCGACGACCTGTTCTGCGAGGCGGCGGACACGGCGTACGTCTCCTGCGAACGGGTCGTCGACACCGCGGAGTTGACGAAGGAGGCGGCCCCGCAGTCGCTGCTGATCAAACGGCACACGGTGACAGGAGTCGTCGAGGCCCCGGGCGGCGCCCACTTCACGTCCTGTGCTCCCGACTACGGCCGGGACGAGGCCGCACAGCGGGAATACGCGACCACGCCGTGGCCGGAGTTCGCCGCACGGTATCTCGACGGGAGGACGACATGACGGTGACCCGTGCCGAGTACTGCGTGATCGCCTGCGCGGAGGCCTGGCGGGACAACGGAGAGGTGCTGGCGAGCCCCATGGGCCTGATCCCCTCCCTCGGCGCCCGGCTGGCCCGGCTCACCTTCTCCCCCGATCTGCTGCTCACCGACGGCGAGGCGATGATCGTGCGCCCGGACGGGACCGCCGAGGGCTGGCTGCCGTACCGGCAGCATCTCGCGCTGGTCAGCGGCGGACGGCGGCACGTCATGATGGGCGCGAGCCAGATCGACCGGTACGGCAACCAGAACATCTCCTGCATCGGCGACTGGCAACGGCCGAAGAGGCAGCTGCTCGGGGTGCGGGGCGCGCCGGTCAACACCCTCAACAATCCGACGAGTTACTGGGTGCCGAGGCATTCGCGGCGGGTGTTCGTCGAGAAGGTCGACCTGGTGTGCGGGGTGGGGTACGACCGCGCCGACGGCGCCCGTTTCCACCGGATCCCGCGGGTCGTCTCCGACCTGGGCGTGTTCGACTTCGCGACGCCGGACCGGTCGATGCGGCTGGCGTCGCTGCATCCGGGGGTGAGCGTGGCGGAGGTACGGGAGGCGACCGGGTTCGAGCTAAGCGTCCCCGAGAACGTGTCGCTCACCCGTGAACCGACGTCACACGAGCTGGAGTTGATCCGCGAGGTGCTCGATCCTCAGGGCGCCCGCGCCAAGGAGGTCTGATGGAGACTGCTCTCACCCGGCTCGTCGGCGTCCGGCATCCGATCGTGCAGACCGGGATGGGGTGGGTGGCGGGTCCCCGTCTGGTCTCCGCGACGGCGAACGCGGGGGCACTCGGCATCCTGGCCTCGGCGACCATGACCGTCGACCAACTCCGCGACGCCGTAAGGGAGGTGAGGTCCCGTACGGACGCGCCCTTCGGGGTCAATCTGCGGGCGGACGCGGCGGACGCCGGTGACCGGGTACGGCTGATCGTCGAGGAGGAGGTGCGGGTGGCGTCCTTCGCCCTCGCGCCCTCGGCCGAGTTGATCGGCGAGTTGAAGGCGGCCGGTGTGGTCGTCGTGCCGTCCGTGGGGGCGCGGCGGCATGCGGAGAAGGTCGCGGCGTGGGGCGCGGACGCGGTGATCGTGCAGGGCGGGGAGGGCGGCGGGCACACCGGGGAGGTGGCGACGACGGTGCTGCTGCCGCAGGTGGTGGACGCGGTGGACATCCCGGTGGTGGCGGCGGGCGGTTTCTTCGACGGGCGGGGGCTGGTGGCGGCGCTCGCCTACGGGGCGGCCGGGGTGGCGATGGGCACGCGGTTCCTGCTCACCTCGGACTCGACGGTGCCGGACGCGGTGAAGGCGCGGTATCTGGCGGCGACGGTGAAGGACGTGACGGTGACGCGGGCGGTGGACGGCCTCCCGCACCGCATGCTCCGCACGGACCTGGTGACGGCGCTGGAGAACTCCGGCCGCGCCAGGTCCCTGCTGCGGGCGGTGCGCAGGGCGGCCGCCTTCCGGCACCTGTCCGGCCTCACCTGGCGGCAGCTGGTCCACGACGGCCTCGCCCTGCGGCACGGCAAGGACCTCACCTGGAGCCAGGTCCTCCTCGCCGCCAACACCCCGATGCTCCTCAAGTCCGCGATGGTGGACGGCCGTACGGATCTCGGGGTCATGGCCTCCGGCCAGGTCGCCGGGGTGATCGACGACCTGCCGTCGTGCGCGGAGCTGGTGGAGCGGATCGTGAAGGAGGCCGCCGAGGTGATCGAAGACCTCACAGCCTCTCGATGACCGTCACGTTGGCCTGGCCACCGCCCTCGCACATCGTTTGGAGGCCGAAGCGGCCGCCCGTGCGCTCCAGTTCGTGCAGGAGGGTCGTCATCAGTTTGACGCCTGTCGCGCCGAGGGGGTGGCCGAGGGCGATCGCGCCGCCGTTGACGTTGACCTTGCCGGGATCCGCGCCGGTCTCCTTGAGCCAGGCCAACACCACCGGCGCGAACGCCTCGTTGATCTCGACGAGGTCGATGTCGTCGATGGTCAGGCCGGTCTTCTTGAGGGCGTGCGCGGTCGCCGGGATGGGCGCGGTGAGCATGCGGATGGGGTCCTCGCCGCGTACCGAGAGGTGGTGCACCCGGGCCCGGGGCGTCAACCCGTGCTCGCGCACCGCCCGTTCCGAGGCCAGCAGCATGGCGGCCGCCCCGTCGGAGACCTGGGAGGAGCAGGCCGCGGTGATGGTGCCGCCCTCGATCACCGGCTTCAGCGCGGCCATCTTCTCCAACGACGTGTCCCGGCGCGGGCCTTCGTCGACCGCGACCTCGCCGTAGGCCACCGTCTCGCGCTCGAAGCGCCCCTCGTCGATGGCCCGCAGCGCCCGCCGGTGGGAGCGCAGCGCGAACTCCTCCTGGTCCTGCCGGCTGATCCCCCACTTCCCGGCGATCATCTCGGCGCCGACGAACTGGTTCACCGCCCGGTCCCCGTACCGCGCCCGCCACCCCTCGCTGCCCGCGAACGGCCCCTGGGTCAGCCCCAGCGGCTCCGCGGCCTGCCGGGTCGCGAAGGCGATCGGGATCATCGACATGTTCTGCAGCCCCCCGGCGACGACCAGGTCCTGCGTCCCCGACAGCACGCCCTGCGCCGCGAAGTGCACCGCCTGCTGCGAGGACCCGCACTGCCGGTCCACGGTCACCCCCGGCACCTCCTCGGGCAGCCCGGCCGCGAGCCACGCGGTCCGCGCGATGTCCCCGGCCTGCGGCCCCACCGCGTCCAGGCAGCCGAAGACGACGTCCTCCACGGCGGCCGGATCGACCCCCGCACGCGCCATCAGCGCCTTGAGCACATGCGCGCCCAGGTCGGCCGGGTGGACCGCGCTCAGTCCTCCCCCGCGCCGCCCGACCGGTGTCCGGACCGCTTCGACGATGTAGGCCTCGGCCATGCCAACTCCCAGACAGATAGGGGCTATTCGCGTACGGCGATCCCGTCCAGCACCATCGACAGGTACTGCCGGGCGATCTCCTCGGGGCTGTGCTGTCCGCCGGGCCGGTACCAGGAGGCGGCGACCCAGACGGTGTCGCGGACGAACCGGTAGGTGAGCCGGACGTCGAGGTCGGCCCTGAAGACCCGCTCCTCGACCCCGCGCTCCAGCGTGGACAGCCACGCCTTCTCGAATCTGCGCTGGGACTCGGCGAGGAACGCGAACCGCTCCTGCGCGACCAGCTGCTTGCTCTCCTTCTGGTAGATCGCGACGGCGGCGCGGTGCCGGTCGATCTCCCGGAACGACTCGGTGACGAGGGCCTGGAGGGTCTCGCGGGGGCCCGTCCCGGCGGCCAGGACGGTGTCGTAGCCGTCCCAGAGCTCGTCGAGGAAGGTGCGCAGGATCTCCTCCAGCATCGACTCCTTGGAGTCGAAGTGGTAGTAGAGGCTGCCCGCGAGCATGCCCGCGTGGTCGGCGATCTTGCGCACGGTGGTGGCGTTGTAGCCCTGTTCGGCGAAGACCTCGGCGGCGGTGTTGAGCAGCTCGCCGCGGCGCGCGGGGGCGGCGGTCACCTGGGGCTTCTTCTTGGTCGGCACGGACACATTGTGGTCCTAGGCGCGCTGGCTGCTGACGGCGACGACCTCGCCGGTCATGTACGAGGAGTAGCCGGACGCCAGGAACACGATCACGTTGGCCACCTCCCAGGGCTCGGCGTACCGCCCGAACGCCTCGCGGGCGGTGAGTTCCTCCAGCAGCTCCTTCGACGTCACCTTCACGAGGTGCGGGTGCATGGCGAGGCTCGGCGCCACCGCGTTGACCCGCACCCCGAACTCGGCGGCCTCCAGCGCCGCGCACCGGGTCAGCGCCATCACGCCCGCCTTCGCGGCGGCGTAGTGCGCCTGTCCGACCTGGGCGCGCCAGCCGACGACCGAGGCGTTGTTGACGACGACCCCGCCGCCGGAGTCCCGCATGAGCCGCAACGCGGCCCGGGTGCACCGGAAGGTGCCGTTGAGCGTCACGTCCAGGACCCGGGTCCACTGCTCGTCGGTCATGTCGACAAGCTCCGAAGTCCCGCCCAGTCCCGCGTTGTTGACGACCACGTCGAGCCGTCCGTGTTCCCGTACGGCCCTGTCGAACAGGGCGCCCACCTGTGCCTCGTCGGTGACGTCGCACGCCATGGAGGTCACCGCGCCCTGGAACTCCCGGGCCAGCTCGGCCTCGTACTCCTTCAGCCGCCGCGCGTGCGCGTCGCTGATCAGCACGCGCGCGCCCTCCTCCAGGAAGCGGCGCGCGGTGGCCCCGCCGATCCCGGCGCCCGCGGCGGCGGTGACGACGGCGGTGCGGCCCTTGAGCAGTCCGTGTCCGGGGACGTACTCCGGACTCTCGACGCCTGTCATAGGGCCAAGCTAACCTACCAAACACTTGTTAGGGAAGGACGGTGGGGATGGATCTGGCGTTCACCCGGGAGGACGAGGCCTTCCGCGCCGAGGCCCGCGCGTGGCTGCGCGCGCATGTGCCCGCCGAGCCGCCGCCCTCCCTGGAGACCGAGGAGGGGTTCGCCGAACACCGGGCCTGGGAGGCGGAGTTGGCGGCGGACCGCTGGTCGGTCGTCGACTGGCCCGCGGAGTACGGTGGCCGGGACTCGGGGCTGATCAGGTGGCTGGTCTTCGAGGAGGAGTACTGGTCGGCCGGGGCGCCGGGGCGGGTCGGGCAGAACGGCGTCAGCCTGCTCGCGCCGACGCTCTTCGACCACGGCACACCGGAGCAGCGGGCGCGGGTGCTGCCGTCGATGGCGCGGGGGGAGGTCGTGTGGGCGCAGGCCTGGTCGGAGCCGGAGGCGGGCTCGGACCTGGCGTCGCTGCGGTCGCGGGCCGTCCGCACCGACGGGGGCTGGCTGCTCAGCGGGCAGAAGACGTGGTCGTCCCGGGCCGCCTTCGCGGACCGCGCGTTCGGCCTGTTCCGCAGCGAGCCGGACCTGCCGAAGCCCCACCAGGGCCTGACCTACCTGATGTTCGACCTGCGCGCGCCCGGGGTGACGGTCCGCCCCGTCCAACGCCTCGACGGGAAGCCGGCCTTCGCCGAGCTCTTCCTGGACGAGGTGTTCGTGCCGGACGAGGACGTGATCGGTGAGCCGGGCCAGGGCTGGCGGATCGCGATGGCGGCGACCGGGAACGAACGGGGGCTGACGCTCCGCTCCCCCGGCCGCTACCTCGCCGCCGCGGACCGGCTGCACGCGCTGTGGCTGGCCCGAGGCAGCCCTTCGGATACGGCGACCCGCGTGGCCGACGCGTTGATCGGCGCCCGCGCCTACCAGCTCGCCACCTACGCCGCCGCGTCCCGCTTCCTCTCCGGCGCCACCCTCGGCCCCGAGTCCAGCCTCAACAAGGTCTTCTGGTCCGAGTACGACATCGCCCTCACCGAGACCGCCCTCGATCTCCTGGGCGAGGAGGGCGAGTTGGCGGACACGGACTGGTCGGAGCGGTACGTCTTCGCCCTCGCGGGCCCGATTTACGCCGGCACGAACGAGATCCAGCGGGACATCATCGCGGAACGCCTGCTGGGCCTGCCGAAGGGACGCCGGTGATGCGCGGGGGCTCCGCCGGCGCCGCAGGAAGGGCGACGCGCCTCAAGATGTCGGCCCACCGAAGGACGCCTCCGAAGGGACGTCGCTGATGCGCTTCCTCCTCGATGCCGAGCACCTCGCCTTCGCGGACTCCCTGGGCGCGATGCTGGGGGCCGCCGACACGCCCTCCGTCGTACGGGACTGGAGCCGCGGCGAGCACCGGAGCGGCCGTGCGCTGTGGCGTCGTATCGCCGACGCGGGGGTGTTCGCGCTCGCCGTGCCCGAGGAGTACGACGGTCTCGGGTTCCGGCCCGTCGAACTCGCCGTCGCCTTCGTCGAGTTGGGGCGGCACGCCGTACCGGGGCCCCTGGTGGAGACCGTCACCGCCGCCGCCCTGCTCAGCGGACCGGAAGCCGACCCGGCGAAGCGGCTGCTTCCGGCGCTGGGTTCGGGCGAGGCGATGGCCACGGTCGCCGTCGACGGCGGGTACGCGCTGGACGGGGACATCGCGGACGTCCGCCTCGCCCTGACCTCCGACGGCCTGCATCAAGCAGCCGGCCACGGCCCGGTGCGCCGCTCCCTCGACCCGGCCCGCCGGCTGACCTCCCTGACGCCGTCAGGCGAGTTGCTCACCGCCCGACCGCCCACCCACAACGCCCTCCGCACCGCCCGTCTCACCACCGCCGCCCAGGCCCTCGGCGTCGGACTCGCCCTCCTCGACAAGACCGTTCAATACGTCAGGCAGCGCACCCAGTTCGGCACACCCGTCGGCTCTTTCCAGGCCGTGAAGCATCAACTCGCCGATGCGAAGACCGCGTTGGAGTTCGCCCGGCCCCTGGTTCTCGGCGCCGCGCTCACGATGACCGAGGAGGACGTCGCCGCGGCCAAGGTCACAGCGTGCGAGGCGGCGTACAGGACGGCCCGTACGGCACTCCAGCTGCACGGCGCGATCGGGTACACCGCGGAGTACGACCTGTCCCTGTGGCTCACCAAGGCCCGTGCCCTGCGCACCGCGTGGGGCACCCCGGACGCCCTGCGCGCGGTCGTCCTCAGGGGTGGTGGTCGCCGCTCGTGACCTCCCGGTACTCCTCCACCGTCGGCTTGGCGATCCGGGTCTCGGGTCCGAACATCGCCCGCGCCAGCCGCGCCCGGACCCGCTGCGCGGCCTTGACCGGCCGCCGCACCCCGTTCGCGTCGACCAACGGCCCGATCTCGTACGGCGGTTCCTGCTCGTGCTGGGTGAGGGTGTGCAGCTGCGCCTGCGCGAGCGGCTCGTGCACCTCGACGAACTCGCCGTGCGGGAGCCTACGGATGGTGCCGGTCTCCCGACCGTGCAGCACCTTGTCCCGGTCCCGGCGCTGGAGGCCGAGGCAGACCCGCTTGGTGGCGACGAAGGCGAGCACCGGGACCACGAAGACGGAGACCCGTACGAACCAGGTGATCGCGTTGATGGACAGATGCAGATGCGTGGCCACGATGTCGTTGCCGCCGCCGATCAGCAGCACGACGTACAGGCTCAGCCAGGCGACCCCGAGCCCGGTGCGGACGGGTGCGTTGCGCGGCCGGTCCAGGATGTGGTGCTCGCGCTTGTCGCCGGTGATCCACGCCTCGACGAAGGGGTAGAGCCCGATCGCGAGCAGGATCAGCGGGAAGAGCGAGAAGGGGATGAAGACGCCCGGTTCCAGGGTGTGGCCCCAGAAGGTGATCTCCCATCCCGGCATCACCCGGATCAGCCCCTCGGAGAAGCCGAGGTACCAGTCGGGCTGGGCGCCGGTGGTCACCACGTGCGAGCTGTAGGGGCCGAAGGCCCAGACGGGGTTGATCTGGGCGAGTCCGCCCATGAGCGCCAGCACGCCGAAGGTCAGGAAGAAGAAGCCGCCCGCCTTGGCCATGTAGACCGGCAGGAAGGGCATCCCGACCACGGACCTGTTGTCGCGTCCAGGCCCCGGGTACTGGGTGTGCTTGTGGTAGAAGACCAGGATCAGATGGGCGACCACCAGGCCGAGCATGATCCCGGGCAGCAGCAGGACGTGGATCGGGAAGAGCCTCGGGATGATGTCGTGGCCCGGGAACTCCCCGCCGAAGAGGAAGAACGACAGGTACGTCCCGACGATCGGGACCGACAGGATCGCCCCGTCGGCGAAGCGGATGCCGGTGCCGGAGAGCAGGTCGTCGGGGAGGCTGTAGCCGGTCAGGCCGGTGATGATGCCGAGGAACAACAGGGTCCAGCCGAACACCCAGTTGACCTCGCGCGGCTTGCGGAAGGCGCCGGTGAAGAACACCCGCATCATGTGCACGAGCATGCCGGTGACGAAGACGAGGGCCGCCCAGTGGTGGATCTGCCGGATCAGCAGACCGCCGCGTACGTCGAAGCTGATGTCGAGCGTGGACTCGTACGCCCTGGTCATGATCACGCCGTTGAGGGGCTCGTAGGAGCCGTGGTAGACGACCTCGACGCCGCTGGGCTCGAAGAACAGGGTGAGGTAGATGCCGGTGAGGATCAGGACGAGGAAGCTGTAGAGGCAGACCTCGCCCAGCATGAACGACCAGTGGTCCGGAAAGACCTTGCGCATATTGGCCTTGGCCAGCGCGTACAGGCCGAGCCGCCCGTCCGCCCAGTCGGCCAGCTTCTCGCCCTTGCCGGCCTCGCCCCCACGCGTCCCCTGGTTCACCGATCGCGCGCCGTCCATACGTCGTCGCCTCCCCGTCGGATCACCCCACAGCGTGGCACGGTCGCCCGCGCAAGCCAACGGTGCGTGAGGCCTACGGCAGGATGCCCGCCGCACGCGCCGACACCAGCCACTTGGGGAACTCGCCCACCAGACGGTCGTACAACTCGGCGTCGGAGACCGTCCGCGGATCCGAACCCGCGTGGAAGAACCCGGCGTTGTCCACCGCCCGCCGCTCCGGTACGGCCAACTCGTCCAGCTTGCGCAGGAAGTCGAACTGCTTGCTGTCCGGGTCGCCGAAGCCGACGAACTGCCAGAACAGCGGCAGCCTGGCCGCCTTGCACAAGTACCGTTCCGCGGCGGGCTTGTTGATCGGGCCGCCGTCGGTCTGGAAGACCACGAGCGCGGGGGCGGTCGTGCCGCTGTCGAGGTAGTGGTCGATGACCGCGTCCATGGCCAGGTGGTAGCTGGTCTTCCCCATGTGCCCGAGACCCGCCACGATCCGGTCGATCCGGCCCTCGTGGTCGGCGAGTTCGATGTCGGTCTCGGCATCGATGTCCGTGGAGAAGAAGACCACCGGTACCCGGCCGTCGTCGTCGAGGTGGGCGGAGAGGCCGAGGACCCGGTCCGCGAGGGCCTGGACGGTGCCGTCGCGGTAGTACGGCTTCATCGAGCCCGAGTAGTCGACCACCAGGTAGACCGCGGCCCGCTCGCCCTCCAGGCCGTGCGCGGACAGCGACGCCCCGGCCGTCTTGTACAGGCTGACCAGCGCGGGCGCGGTCTCCTCCACCTTGCTCAGGCTGATCGCCACCTGGGCCCCTCCGCTCTCTTTCCTCGCCGATCTTCGATATTTTGTTCGCCGCCGTCCCCACCGGCTCACCGTTCGTCCCCGTTCCCGAGGAGCCGGCCGTGGCATCCGAGTCCACCGTCACCACCTGTTACCGCCATCCCAAGGTGGAGTCCCACGTCAGCTGCACCCGCTGCGACCGGTACATCTGCCCGGACTGCATGCGGGAGGCGACCGTCGGCTTCCAGTGCCCGGAGTGCGTGCAGGAGGGCGCGCGGTCGGTGCGGCAGGCCCGTACCGCGTTCGGTGGCCGGATCACGGCCGTCCCCATGGTGACGTACGTCCTCATCGCCCTCAACGTCCTCGCCTACGTCGGCGAGTTGGTGCGCCCGGAGATCGTCGACCGGTTCGAGATGCTGGGCGTGGGGCTCAGGGGACCGGACGGCGGCCACTACGTGTGGCAGGCCTCGTACCCGAGCGGCTACCACGCCGAAGGGATCGTGGACGGCGAGTGGTACCGGCTGTTGACCGGCGCGTTCCTGCATCTGCCGCCCACGGAGGGCACGTTCGGGATCCTGCACATCGTGATGAACATGGTGTCGCTGTGGAACCTCGGCCGGGTCGTCGAGGCACAGCTCGGCCGGGTCCGCTATCTCGCGCTCTATCTGCTCTCCGCGCTCGGCGGCTCGGTCCTGGTGCTGCTGGTCGCACCGGCCGACCCGACACTGGGCGCCTCGGGCGCGATCTTCGGTCTCGGCGCCGCGTACTACGTGATGGCCCGCCGCCTGGACGCCGACATGAGCGCCGTCAACCGGTTCATGGCGGGCCTGCTGCTGTGGCTGGTGATCTCCGCGGCGATGACCTCCTGGGAGGGGCACCTCGGCGGACTGCTGACGGGCGGTGCGGTGACGCTCGCCTACGCGTACGCTCCCCGGGACCGCCGTCGCACCCTGGTGCAGGCGGGGGCATGCGCCGTCCTGCTGGTGCTGCTCCTGGTGAGTGCGTGGGGCAAGGTCGCCGAACTGACGGGAGCCCAGTGAGACGTACCGGAGTACTGCTGTTCGCGGCCGCCCCCGTGGTCGTCACGGCGGCGGTCTACTTCCTCTCCCCGGTCGCCGTCGACTCGGACGCGAAGGGGCCCGCGCTCCCCACCAGCCAGTCGGTCCCCCGGCAGACGGGCCTGGCCGACCCCGCGAAGAAGGAGCTCGCGCAGCAGCTCGTGGCGAGCGCCGAGAACTCCACCCTCAACTGGCGCAGCGCCTACTCCTACGTCGAGGACATCGGCGACGGCCAGGGCTACACGGCCGGGATCATCGGCTTCTGCACCGGCACCCACGACCTGCTCACCCTCGTCGAGCGCTACACCAAGGACCACCCCGACAACGCCCTGGCCGCCTATCTGCCCGCGCTGCGGAAGGTCGACGGCACGGACTCGCACGCGGGCCTGGACCCGGGCTTCCCGGCCGCCTGGAAGGCGGAGGCGCGCAAGCCGGCCTTCCGCGCGGTCCAGGACGCGGAGCGCGACCGCGTGTACTTCGACCCGGCGGTCCGCCGCGCGAAGCTCGACGGCCTCGGCGCGCTCGGCCAGTTCATCTACTACGACGCGATGGTCTTCCACGGCCCGGGCACGGGGGCCACGAGCTTCTCCGGGCTGCGCGCACGCGCCCTGAAGGAGGCCGACACCCCCGCCGAGGGCGGCTCCGAGGCGAGGTATCTGGACATTTTTCTGGACATTCGCCGGGAGGCCATGCGCACCCGGCGGCCGGACATCGACACCAGCCGCGTCGACACCGCCCAGCGGCGGTTCCTCGACGAGGGGAACCTGGCCCTCGCGACACCGCTGACCTGGCAGGTGTACGGGGAGACGTACCGGGTGCCTAGCAAGAGGCCCTGCACGACCAGCCGTTCGAGAGAAAGGTCCACCCCTGTGAGCTTCGAGGTCAGGCCGACCGCCCAGGTCGACGAGAGGGCCACCATCGGTGACGGGACGACGGTCTGGGATCTGGCCCAGATCCGGGAGGACGCCCGGTTGGGCAGCGGATGCATCGTGGGCCGGGGGGCGTACGTCGGCCCGGGCGTGCGGATCGGCGACCACGTCAAGCTCCAGAACTACGCGCTGGTCTACGAGCCCGCGGTCCTCGGCGACGGGGCGTTCGTCGGTCCGGCGGCCGTCCTCACCAACGACTACTTCCCCCGATCGGTGGACCCGCAGGGGAAGTTGAAGCGCGGTGACGACTGGGAGGCCGTGGCCGTCGTGGTGGGCGAGGGGGCGTCCCTGGGGGCCCGTTCGGTGTGTGTGGCGCCGGTGCGCGTGGGCCGTTGGGCGCTCGTCGCGGCGGGTGCGGTGGTGACCCGGGACGTGCCGGACTTCGCACTCGTGGTGGGTGTGCCGGCCCGCCGGATCGGCTGGGTGGGCCGGGCCGGGGTGCGGCTGGCCGAGCGGGCGGACGAGCCGGGGACCTGGGAGTGCCCGCGGACGGGGGAGCTCTACGACGAGAAGGACGGCGCGCTCGTCGAACGCGCATGACGCCTCTTTACGTCAAAACGCAAATCCTCGAACATCTACAGGCATAACATGTGTGCGATCTGTGCAGAGCAAGCACAATGAGCGCACGAACCAGTAAGTGCCCAGGGGGGGTTTACCGGGTGGGGACACCTATGCCTGCGGCGAGGAGCGCGGACCGCTCCGCCGCCTGATGTCTGACGTCTGACTCCCGTCGTGCGCTCAGTCGTGCCACGACGGTCACAAGCCTGCACAAAAAGAGGACCCACAGGGGGGTTGGTGTGCTCACAAGATGACCACCTCACGTCTGGCGGCGCTCGGTTCTGAGGATCCGCCGCTGCTCTCGCTCGCCCAACGGCTGCTCACCGTCGCCGAGTCCGGGCTGCCGTCCATGCTGCTGCCCGGCGGCGAGACCTTCGCCTTCACCATGGCCGGAAGCCGGGCCGCCGACGGCTCCTGGCGCCTGGAGCCACGCGGCATCAGCACCCGGTACGCGGCCATCACCGCGCTGGGCGTCCGCTTCCTGCCCGAGGACCGCCAGCGCGCGGTGCTCGCGGGCCGCACCGCCGAGGAGTTCACCGGTCTGCTGATCGAGTCGCTGCCCGCGGTGACCAATCTCGGCGACGCGGCGCTCATCGCCTGGGCCGCCGCCGACACCGACCACCCCAAGCTCTCCGACGCCCTCGCCCGGGTCGACGCCCTGGACGTGGAGGGGCGGCCGCAGTACACCGTGGAGGCCGCCTGGGTGCTGTCCGCGCTCGCCGCGGCCCGGGCCACGGTCGACGTGGAGAGACGTTTCCGCGCGGCTCGTGACCGGCTGCTGCGGGCCCGGATCGGTGACAGCCCGCTCTTCCCGCACGCCACTGGACCGGGCCTGGTGCCCTGGTACCGGGCCCATGTCAGCTGCTTCGCGGACCAGACCTACCCTCTCCAGGCCCTGGCCCGCGCCCATGCGAGCGGCGACGGCGACCCCGAGGCGCTGGCCGCGGCCCGGGCCTGCGGGGAGCGCATCTGCGCACTCCAGGGCGACGGCGGGCAGTGGTGGTGGCACTACGACGCGCGCACCGGCGGTGTCGTGGAGGGCTACCCGGTCTACAGCGTCCACCAGCACGCGATGGCCCCGACCGCCCTGTTCGACCTCACCGACGCGGGCGGCGGCGACTTCGGCGCGGCGATCCGCAAGGGGCTGCGCTGGATGACGGACGTCCCCGAACTCTCCGGCACGGAGCACGAGGAGCCGATGGTCCTCGACGAACTCGGCGTCACCTGGCGCAAGGTGTTCCGGGGCGACCCGAAGAAGGCCGTGCGGGCCGCGCGGGGGCTCGGCACCCGGGTCTCCGCGAACCTCCGGCTGAAGTCCCTGGACCGGGTCTACCGCCCGCTGTCCGTGGACCGCGAATGCCGGCCGTACGAGTTCGGCTGGATGCTCCACGCCTGGCAGGGGGGCCGGATATGAGCGCGACCGAAAGACGTGAGAGACGTGAGAGACGCACCCTGTTTGGGGTCGAGCTCGATCCGCTGACCATGGACCAGACCGTCGAGCGCTGCCTCGAAGCGGTGCGCGACGGACGGCAGTTGGAGATCGGTGTCGTCAACGCGGCGAAGCTGGTGAACATGCGGCGCGACGAGCGGCTCGCGCAGGCCGTCTCCGGCTGCGACCTGGTCCTCGCCGACGGACAGGCCGTGGTCTGGGCCGGGCGGGTGCTGCGCGCCCCGCTGCCCGAACGCGTCGCCGGCATCGACCTGTTCCTGCGGCTGCTGGGCGAGGCGGAGACCGCGGGCATCTCCGTGTACTTCCTCGGCGCCAAGCAGGAGGTGCTCCAGGACATGCTGCGCCGGGTGGCCGACCGCTTCCCCGGCCTGAAGGTGGCCGGCAGCCGCAACGGCTACTTCGCGGACTCCGAGCAGGAGGCCATCGCCGAGGACATCGCCCGCAGCGGTGCCCAGATGCTCTTCCTTGGCATGACCTCGCCGAAGAAGGAGATCTTCACCGCCGCGTACGGCGCCGCCACCGGCGCCCGGGTCGTGCACGGCGTCGGCGGCTCCTTCGACATCCTCGCCGGGATCACCAAGCGGGCCCCCGCCACCTGGCAGCGGCTCGGCGTCGAGTGGCTCTACCGCGCCCTCCAGGAACCGCGCCGGCTCGGCAAGCGCTACATCACCACCAACACCGCCTTCCTCCTCATGACGGCGCGGGAGTTCATCCGGAGCACCCCACAGGCCGCCCCCGTGAACAGGAGCCGCTGATGCGCGTCGTCGTGGTCGGACAGGGATACGTAGGACTGCCGCTGGCCATCCGGGCCGCCGAGGTCGGGCACGAGGTGATCGGCTACGACGTCGACGCCCGGCGGATCAAGAGCCTCGCCGCCGGCGAGTCCTTCGTCGAGGACGTCTCCTCGGAGCGGATCCGGGCCGCGCTGGACGACGGCAGCTACCGTCCCAGCGAGTCGGCCCGCGACTGCGGCGGTTTCGACATCGCCGTGGTGACCGTGCCGACCCCGCTGCACGAGGGCGCCCCCGACCTCCGCTACATCAGGGAGTCCGGCGCCACCCTCGCCCGCTATCTGCGCCCCGGGGCGACGGTCGTCCTGGAGTCGACGACCTACCCGGGCACCACCCAGGAGCTGTTCGCGCCGATCCTGGAGGAGGGCTCGGGGCTCACCGCGGGCAGCGACTTCCACCTCGGCTACAGCCCCGAGCGGATCGACCCCGGCAACACCGTGTGGGGCTTCAAGGAGACCCCGAAGGTCGTCTCCGGCGTCAACGAGGCCTCCCTCAAGGCCGTTCAGGACTTCTACGGCCAACTCGTCGACACCACCGTGCCGGTCGGCTCGCCCAAGGAGGCCGAGCTCGCCAAGCTGCTGGAGAACACCTTCCGGCATGTGAACATCGCGCTGGTCAACGAGATCGCGATGTTCGCCCACCACCTGGACATCGACGTCTGGCAGGCCATCGACGCGGCCTCCTCCAAGCCCTTCGGGTTCATGAAGTTCACGCCGGGACCGGGCGTCGGCGGCCACTGCCTGCCGATCGACCCCTCGTACCTGTCCTGGCGGGTGCAGCGCGAACTCGGCCAGAACTTCCGGTTCGTGGAGCTGGCCAACGACATCAACGGCCATATGCCCGAGTACGTGACGCGCCGGGTCAGCGACCACTTCAACGCGCGGCGCCGGTCGGTGAACGGCTCGCGCGTCCTGCTGCTCGGCCTCGCGTACAAGAAGAACACCGGCGACGCCCGCGAGTCGCCCGCCCTGCGCATTTCCCAACTCCTGCTGGACATGGGGGCCCAGGTCAGGGCGGCGGACCCACATGTCGTCGAGAGCCTGCCGGTGGACAACCGGCTGGTGCGGGTCGAGCCGACGCAGGAGGAGCTGGCCTCCGCCGACGTGGTGGTCCTGCTCACCGACCACGACGGCTTCGACTACGACCTCGTCGCCGAACACGCCCCCTTCGTCCTGGACTGCCGTCGGCGCCTGTCGGCCGGCCCCACCATCGAGGTGCTCTGAGTCATGCGCATCGTCTGCGTCGCCGGGGCCCGGCCCAACTACATGAAGATCAAGCCGGTGATGGACGCCCTGGAGCGCCGGGGCGCCGAGGTGATCCTCGTCCACACCGGCCAGCACTACGACCCGGCCATGAACGACGTGTTCTTCGCCGACCTCGGCATCCGGCCGCCCGACCGCTTCCTCGGGGTCGGCTCCGGCAGCCACGCCGAGCAGACCGGACGGGTGATGACCGCGTTCGAGCCGCTCCTCGACGAGGTCCGCCCGGACGTCGTGGTGGTGGTCGGCGACATCAACTCCACGCTGGCCTGCGCCCTGGTCACCGCCAAGGCGGGGCCGCTGCTCGCCCATGTCGAGGCCGGACTGCGCAGCCGGGACTGGGGCATGCCGGAGGAGGTCAACCGGGTCGCCACCGACCGGGTCAGCGACTATCTGCTGGCCCCCTCCCCCGACGCCGCCGAGAACCTGCGCGCCGAGGGGTACCGGGAGGACCAGATCCACCTGGTCGGCAACGTCATGATCGACACCCTGCTGACCAACCTGGAACGGGCCAGGGCCTCGGACGTCCTGGCCCGACTCGGCCTCACCAAGGGCGAGTTCGGCCTGGTCACCCTGCACCGCCCGGCCAATGTGGACGACCCCGAGACTCTCGCCGGGCTGCTGAAGGCGCTCGGCGAGATCGCCGGCCGGCTGCCGTTGCTGCTGCCCGTGCATCCGCGCGCGGCCGGCCGGCTGGCCGAGATCGGCGTACCCGGCGGCATCCGACTGGTGCCGCCGGCCGGGTACCTGGACTTCATCGCGCTCCAGGACGCGGCCCGTGTCGTCCTCACCGACTCGGGCGGCATCCAGGAGGAGACCACCGCGCTGGGCGTCCCCTGCGTGACCCTGCGGGACAACACCGAGCGGCCCATCACCGTCGAGCAGGGCACCAACGTGCTGGCCGGCCGGGATCCGGCGCGGATCGTGTCCGTCACCGGCCAGGTGCTGGACAGCCCGCCCGCCCCGCGCCGCCCCGACCTCTGGGACGGACACGCCAGTGACCGGATCGCCGGGGTGCTGCTGGAAGGAGGCACGGCGAACACCCGGCCCAGACCGACCGACCAGCCCGGACCCGCCGACCGGAACTTCCCCATATGATCCGCCTGCAACATACGCTCGTCGAACACCAGATCGCTGGGGGGAACGCCCATGGATCTCGCTGAGATCTTCCGGGTCATGCGCAGGCGCTGGTACGTCCTGCTGCCCGGACTGCTGCTGGCCGCCGGTCTGACGTTCGCCGTCACCGTGGTGGTCCCGGTCACCTACCAGTCGCAGAGCACGGTGGTCCTCCTCAACTCCAAGAAGGCCACCGAGGCTTACGACGGCAACCCGTTCCTGAGCACCCAGACCTCGCTCACGGGCATGGCCGACAGCCTGGCGCGCAACCTCAACTCCGACATGTCGATCCGGGAGCTCAAGTCCCGTGGCGCCACCGGCACGTTCGAGGCGAAGCTCGCCGACAACGCGCAGGGGCCGCTGCTGTGGCTGACGGTCACCGGCACCGACGAGAGCGCCGTGCTGGCCTCCGACCGCACGCTGACCGCGTACGCGAAGGAGCGGCTGGAGGAGTTCCAGGAGCAGCAGTCGGTCGCGGACAACGCCAGGATCCGGATGAGCACGATCGTCTCGCCGCAGACACCGGTGGCGCAGACCAAGACGCGGCTCGAGTACATGATCATGGCGGGGGGCGCGGGGTTCGTGCTCACGATGGTCGCCGTCTTCTACGTGGAAGCCCGCAGGAGGTCCCAACGGGCCCTGGCCGAAAGGGAGTCGGGGGCGGGTTCGGAGCCGGGTCCGGAGCCGTCGGCGTCCGGTGCCACACCCGCCTCCGCCCTCGCTCCGGCGAACCCGGCCGAGACGGCCGACCCCGCCAAGGAGTCGATCGTGGAGGAGACCCTCGCCATCCGGCGTCCGCCCAGCTGGACGCGGTCCCGCGAGGACGGTTCCGCCGCAGAGCCCACCACGCCCCGGCCCGTCATGGCCGTGGCTTCCGCCGCAGAGCCGCCCGACGAGGAGCCGACTCATGGACATCGCCCGCGCACCGGACAGCGAGACCGGTGAGACGAGCGAGGCCCCCACTCCTCCCGCGCTCACCGCTTCTCCCGCACCCGCACCACCCCCTGCCCTCGGCCGCAAGGTCCGCTCCGCGGCCCAGTGGAGTCTGATCAACACCGTCGTCATGCGGCTGGGCACCTTCGCGACCGGCATCGTGCTGGCACGCTTCGCCCTGGGCCCCGCGGAGTGGGGCGTCTACGGCGTCGCCCAGACCGTCCTGCTGGTCCTGCTGTCGGCGAACGAACTGGGCGTGGGTCTGGCGATCGTGCGCTGGGAGGGGGACGCGCGCCGGTTCGCGCCGACCGTGCTGACCCTGAGCACCCTCTCCAGCGGCCTGCTCTACGTCGCGCTGTTCGCGGCCGCGCCCACGCTGGCCGGTCTGCTCGGCTCGCCGGACGCCGCGGGCGTGCTGCGGGTGATGTGCCTGTGCGTGGTGATCGACGGAATCGCCCAGGTCCCCGGGAACTTCCTCACCCGTGAGTTCGCGCAGGGCAAGCGGATGGCGATCGACGCGCTCAACTTCGTCGTCGGCACCTCGCTCACCCTCCTGCTCGCCTTCGAGGGCTGGGGCGCGATGAGCTTCGCCGTCGGAGCCGTGGCGGGCAACGTCGTGACGCTGATCGGCTGCTGGCTGGCCGCCCCCGGCACCCTCACGTACGGCTGGAACCCCGAACAGGCCCGCGCGCTCCTGCGGTTCGGCCTCCCGCTGGCCGGGGCGAGCATGCTGGCCCTCGCCGTGGTCAACGTCGACACCATGGTCGTGGGTGCCACGCTCGGCAATGTCTCCCTGGGCTTCTACGTGCTCGCCTTCAACATCTCCGGCTGGCCCGTACGGATCATCTCGGAGGCCGCCCGCCGGGTCTCCTTCGCCGGCTTCTCCCGCCTCGCCGAGTCCCCGCAGGCGCTCGCCCAGGGCTTCAGCCGCGCCCTCGGCGTCCTGATCACCGGGACCGTACCGCTGTGCGTCCTGCTGGGCGGCCTCGCGGAACCCGTCATCCAGCTGATCTACGGCAGCAGATGGACGCCCGCCGCCGCGGCCCTGCCCTGGCTGATGGCGCTCGGTCTGATCAGGATCGGCGCGGAACTGGCGTACGACTGCCTGATCGCCGTGGGCCAGCGCCGCTCGCTCTTCCTCGTGCAGGGCCTGTGGCTGGTGGCCCTGATCCCGGCACTCCTCGCCGCCTCGCACCTGAACGGCATCGTCGGTGTCTCCCAGGCCCATGTCCTGGTCGCCGGCGGCCTGGTGGTGCCCGTGTTCCTGCTGGCCCTGCGCCGGGGCGGCATCGGCGTCGGCCGGATCGCGCGGGCCTGCGCGTGGCCCTTCCTCGGCGGGGCCGTGATGGCCGCGGTCGTCCTCGGCCTGGAACCGCGGTTCGGCGACAGCCGGCTCGCGCTGCTCGCCGTCGGGACGCTCGCCATGGCCGCCTACACCGTCTGTGTACTGCCCAGCCGCGACTTCCTGCGCGGCGTCGACCGGCCCCGCCGGGGCCGACGCCGGTCGTCCGTACCGGTGCCGTCCGCCCGACAGGACATGAGGTGAGCCGGATGTCACGACCCATCGGCCGGAGCCGGATCGCGGAGCTGCTGCTGGCGGCCTTACTGGCGATCGCGGCCACGGCCTGTTCGGGAGCCGCCGAGTCGGCGGCACCGCGCTCCTCGAGCGCTCCCCCGACGTCGTCGGGCGCCGCCCCGTCGACCAGCGCCGCCCAGGTGTCGCCGTCGCCCACGGCCACGCCCACGTCATCGTCCCCGAAGACCTCCGCGTCGCCCAGTGCGTCCGGCAGCGCCCCGGCGGCCGCCAAGAACACCTGCTCCTCCCCCGGGGCCTGCGGCTTCCCCGACGCCAAGACGACCGGCCACCGGACCAAGCTCGTGGCGCGCGACACGGGGTACATGGCCGTCCGCCAGGACGGGCTCGTCATCCGCGGCTGGGACATCACCGGCTCGCTCGACATCTACGCGAACAACGTGACCGTGATCGACTCCCGGATCACCTCGGACAACTGGTGGGGCATCAACCTGCGCCCCGGCTACAGCGGGCTGAAGGTCCTGCACACCACCATCACGGCCGTGCCCGGCAAGGGCCCGGACAACGGCGGTGTCGACTACGCGGTCTCGAACATGGGCGGCAGCTCCATCGAGGTCGGCTGGTGCGACGTCTCGGTGTTCGGCGACGCCCTCTCCATGGGCCAGGGCAACATCCACGACAACTACGTCCACGACATCGTGCCGTTCGTGAACCTCGGCAAGGAGTGGCAGCACACCAACGCGGTGATCAGCGGCGGCGGCAACACCGGCCACCTGGTCATCCGCCACAACACCCTGCTGAACCCGACCAGCCTCAAGCAGGGCGCCTCGGGCAGCATCGGCCTGTTCGCGGACACCGGCGTGGTCCGCAACGTCACCGTCGACGACAACTGGATCGCGGGTGGCGCGTACGCCCTCTACGGCGGCTCCACCGGCGCGACCGGGATCAAGGTCACCGACAACGTCTTCTCGACGCAGTACCACCCGGCCTCCGGCGGGTACGGCGTGGTCGCGCACTGGAACGCGGACGGCGCCGGGAACGTGTGGCGCAACAACCGCATGTCCGACGGCCGCCTGGTCACTCCGGAGCCGGCGTCATGAGCGTGGTGCGCCGTGCCGCACGGCTGCCCTGGACGCTGCTCAAGGCGGTCTTCGGCTGGCTGGTGCTCTTCGAGGCGAGGAACAAGGTCCTGCTGGCTCCCTCCGCGGTGCGCCTGCGCCGGACCGAGGACGCCGAGACCAGACGGCTGGCAGCCGACCTGGTGAAGACACCCTCCGCCCTGGTCGCCACGGTCATCGCCACCCACCGCCGCCCCGAGGCCCTGCGCGCGGCGGTCCGCTCGGCCCTCGGCCAGAGCATCCGCGACCAGGTCGTCATGGTCGTCGACGACGGCGCCGGGCTCCCCGAACTCCCGGACGACCCACGGCTGTTCGCGGTCTCCCTGTCCGCCAACACCGGCACCGCCGGAGTCGTCCGCAACGTCGGCATCCGGCTGACCCGCTCCCGCTACGTCGCCTTCCTGGACGACGACAACCTCTGGGAGCCGGACCACCTGGCCAGGGCGCTGGAGGCGCTGGAGTCCCCGGACGGACCCGACGGCGTCTATACGGCGCTCCGCCGCGTCCTGCCCGACGGCACCGACCGGGACGTCCTCTCCGTGCCCTACGATCGGCGCCGGGCCGCCCGCGAGTCCTTCCTGGACACCAACGCCTTCGTCGCCCGCCGCACCCGCACCCTGCGCTTCAGCCGGCTGCGCCGGACCCCGGAGGTGATGCCCCGGGAGGACTGGGAGCTGATCCGCCGGTACGCCCGCAGACACCGGGTCCGGCATGTGCCGTACCCGACCGTCCGGTACCTGATGAACCCGGCGAGCTTCTACACCCGGTGGTGACCGACCCGTTGAAGCGACCCGTTGAAGCGCCCTTCTCCCTCTCTCACGACCACAGGTGGTTGATCCCGTGCCCCGATCCCGCGCCCTCAGGAACAGATTCGTCGACGCACCCGGCTCGCTCGGCGAACGCATGCGCGTCGCCCGCTGGGAACGGTTCAGGCGCTGCTTCCCCGGCATCGAGAACATGAGCGTCCTGGACCTGGGCGGCACGGCCGAGATGTGGCTGCGGGCCCCCGTGCGCGCCAAGCACGTCCACCTGATCAACCTGGAGGCGCACCCGGCCGAACTGCCCGACTGGATCACCGCGGAGAACGCCGACGTCACCGACCCCGAGGTCGCCGCCGAGCTGAGCCGGCAGGGCGGCTACGACCTGGTCTTCTCCAACTCGACCATCGAGCACGTGGGCGGCCACAGCCAGCGCCGGCTGTTCGTCGCCGCGGTCGAGCAACTGGCGCCCCTGCACTGGATCCAGACGCCGTACCGCTACTTCCCGGTCGAGCCGCACTTCGTGGCACCCGGCTTCCAGTTCCTGCCGCTGGCCGCCCGGGCCCGGCTGGTGCGGCACTGGCCGCTGGTCCACAGCCGCCCCGACAGCCCGGAGTCGGCGATGAACGCCGTGATCAACATCGAGCTGCTGACCCGCACCGAGATGCGCTACCTGTTCCCGCACTCGACCCTGCTCAGCGAGCGGGTCCTCGGCGCGACCAAGTCCCTCATCGCCGTACGGACGGAGTCGTCATGCTGAACAACCTGATCAACAGACATGACGCGGACCGGCTGATGCGCAAGGTCCGCAAGCTCGAACTCGACCCCGTGCTGGCCAAGTTGAAGGTGCGCGGCGGGGCGCGGGTGGTCCAGCACTGGTCCCAGGTCGACCCCTCGCTCACCGAGTGGTGGGCGATCCCCTCGGTCATCAAGCGGTGGAACCTGCTGATGACCGGCGACGCGGAGACATCGTTCCCCGAGTACGTGGCCGCCAAGCACTTCGCGCCCCGCACCGACCTGCGCGGCCTGTCCCTGGGCTGCGGCACCGGCGGCAACGAGCTCCTGTGGGCGAAGACCGGCGCGTTCGGCCTCCTGGAGGGCGTGGACGTGGCCCAGCAGCGCATCGACTTCGCCACCCGCTCCGCCGCCGAGGCGGGCCTCGCCGACGTCCTCCGCTTCCGCGTCACCGACGTCAACCGCATGACCAGCGACGGCGAACGCTTCGACGTCCTGCTGGGCCTCCAGTCCCTCCACCACTTCGACAACCTGACGGAGACCCTGCCCCGGCTTTCCCAACTGATCGAGCCGGACGGCCTGTTCGTGATCGACGAGTTCGTGGGCCCGACGCGCTTCCAGTGGACGGACGCACAACTGGACGCGGCGAACACACTGTTGGCCCAACTCCCGGAGGACCGACGGCGGTTGGCGGACGGCAGAATCAAGCACCGTGTCGTCCGCCCCAGCAGACTCGCGATGATCCTGGACGACCCGTCGGAAGCGGTGGACGCGGCCTCCCTGCTCCCGGGCCTGCGCCGCCACTTCGAGGTGGTGGAGGAACGCCCGTACGGCGGAACGGTGTTGCACATAGCGTTCTCGGGAATAGCCCACAACTTCAGAGACGAGAAGCCGGAAACACTGGCCCTCCTGGAGAAGTGCTTCGCAGCGGAGGACGAGGCTCTACCTGAGGTGGGCCACGACTTCACAGCGATGATCTGCAAGAAACGTCAGGCATAAGGCTTTTAGGGGCGCGGGGAACTGCGCGACCAGCCACGACGGCGCCGCACCAACGCACTCACAGCCGCCCGACTGGCCTGTCTCCCCAAAACCGCCCGCAACACTTCCCGAAGCAGCACAGCCCCCCGAAACACCTCCGTCGCCACCACCCCATGCCGCCGCCGATACAACCGCACCCGATTGACCACCAGCAGCGACCAAAGCCGGGGCGACACCTGGGACTCACCCCCCAGGTGCACCGCCTCCGCAGACGGCTCCAACTGCGTCGCAAACCCCAGGTCCCGAGCCCGAAGGCAGTACTCCGTCTCCTCCGAGTACAGGAAGAACGACTCGTCCCAGGCCCCACACGCGGCCGCACACTCCCCCGACACAGCCATCAGCGCCCCCGTCGCCCAGTCCGCCCGCGTCGGCCGCCGATAGGCGTCAGGATCGGTCACCAGCTCGCTCAGCCAAGAGAACCGCCCGGCCCGCCGGTTCCCGATGACCGCCTCGCCCAGCGCCCGCGGCACGCTCGACTCACGCCGTAGCGAGAAATGCGGCACGTCCGAGCCCTCCTCGTACAGCAGAGGTACGGCGATCCCGACCCCGCTCCCCAGGCTGTCCACGAGACGCTTCGCGCAGCCCTGCCGCATCCGGATGTCGGGATTGCAGATCAGCACCGAGTCGTACTCCCCGGCAGCGGCCAGCGCCGCGTTCACCCCCGCCGCATACCCCGCGTTGCGCCCGGTCTGCACGACCTCGGCCTCGGGCGCCAGCCTCCGCAGCACCTCGACCGTGTCGTCCGCGGAGTCGTTGTCCGCGACGACCAGCCGCCAGTCCAGCCCCGCCATGCCGTCGGGCAGGGCCGCGAGGAACCCGGGCAGCACCGACGCGCTGTTCCAGGTGACGACGATGACGGCGACGGTACTCATCGGGACTCCACGAGTTCAGGGAGCTGGACTTCGGGTGCGGCGGCCCGCGGGGCCGGGACGGCCGCGGCCGCCGCCTCCCGGCGGATGAACCCGAGATAGCTGCCGCCGGCGCCCAGCACCAGGAAGAACATCCCCGCGTACATCGGGAAACTCAGCGCGTCGAAGGTCGCGCTGATCACCAACGCGACCAGCGCCGAGGCGAGGAACGCCTGCCCCAGCTCGCGGTCCGAGTCGTTCAGGGCCAGCCGGCGGATCGCGCCCCCGGTGTGGATCCCGGTGATGAACAGGGCGGCCAGCGCGACCAGCCCCAGGATGCCCATCTCGGCCAGCGTCAGCATGTACTGGTTGTCGGTGAAGAAGTACAGGTCGGGTGTGAAGGTGCCGAACCCCCGCCCGAACCAGGGGTGTTCGTGGAAGTAGGGGACGATCGCGCTGTACTTCACGGTGCGCGCCTGTGTGCTGCTGTCGGAGTTGGACAGGAAGCTGGCGAACAGGTTGGTGATCGTGCCGATCAGCCCGGGGATGATCACCTTGAACCCGGCCACCGAGCCCGTGATCAGTGCGATCGCGGCCCAGCGGCGCTGCGGCTTCCAGCGGGGCACCATCACCAGGATCACGATGAAGACGCCGATGATGGACGTCCTGGACACGGTCAGCGGGAGCGCCCCCGCCATGATCGCGACCGGCGCCCAGCGGCGCAGGGCGCCCGCGTGCCGTCGTACCGGATCGAAGGCCTGGTGGACGGCGAACGGCACCAGGATGGCCAGCATCCCGCCGAACTCCAGCGGGTGGGCGGTGGTGGAGCGGGGCCGGGTGAACGAGCCGCGGTCCATGGCGCTGATGCCCGCGGTGCTCGACTGGAGGCCGGGGATGTGGATGGAGTCGGCGATGTTGGTGGCGGCGAAGAAGTCGTAGTAGCCGATCAGCGCGACCACCGTGCCGAGGACGACGAGCCGGCGCATCAGGGTCTCCAGGCGGCTGCGTTCCTGGATGCCGGCCGAGGCCAGCACCACCAGCGCCACCCAGACCCCGAGTCCGATGAGGCCGCGGTCGGCGCCGAGGACCTCCTCGTGGGAGCTGTCGCGGGTGGCGTCGGCGAGGTAGGACATCAGGACCGCCACCGCGAGCAGGCACATCACCACGCGCGGCAGCCGGGTGCCCGGTGCCGGGAGGATACGGCCGCCGAGCCAGGTCGCTAGGTACCAGATCAGTCCCAGCAGGGCGAAGACGTTGGCCGGGGTGCCGACCCCGCCCAGCGCGGGCAGGGTGAGGTTGGACGGCACGAAGAAGGCCAGCACGAGATAGCCGCTGAGGATCGTCGTGGCGTCCAGGCGGCGGACCAGCAGTCCTCTGGGCGGCCGCTCGGGCGGCTGGGCGCGGTGGCGGCGGGGGACGTATCCGGCGACGGCCTTGCCCCGTCTGCGGACCACGGCGATGCCCTCGGCCAGGATGGACAGCAGGAACGCGCTGCCGAGTCCGGCGATGACGACGGCCGCGATGCTCTGGTACCGGCTCTTCGGCTCCGAGACCGGCGTCTGGGGCAGGACGACGGGCGCGGTCTGCACCAGATACGTCTTCGGCACCTTGGAGGCGGCCTGCAGGGCCTTGAGCTGCTCACCGGTGAAGTCGGTGAGGATGGTGGTCTCCTTGAGCACCTTCGCCTGGTCGGTGCCGGTGACGCCGAGGGTGAGCAGCGGGCTGTCGGCGTCCGGGGCGAAGCCGACCGTGTACCGGTCGGTGACCCCGCGGGAGTGCAGTTCCTTCGCCGAGTCGCTCGACTGGAGCGTCCTGATCAGCACGTCGGCGGTGACGACCAGCGAACCGCCCGCGTTGGAGAGGGGGTTGCCGAAGGTGGGCGCCAACTCGGCGATGGCCGTGGAGTCGAGCAGGGTCACCGAGCTCTGGGACTCGTAGGACACCGGCACGGTCCGGTAGAGGTAGCCGCCGGCGAACAGGCTGAGCAGGGTGAGCGGCACCATGAAGTACCAGCGCCTGCGCATGATCGCCAGCAGGTCGGCGAGACTCATGAACTCTCCTTCCGGCCCGGCGATCGGGTGGCGGCCCGCCCCCGCGCCTGCGAGGATCGGTGCCGACGGAAGGAATCCCTGTGTCGCCTCGTGACGTCGCCGAAGCGCTGCTCCGCCGCTGGTACGTACTCCTGCTCGCGCTCCTGCTGACGGCCGCCGGAGCCTACCAAGTGCTGCGTCCGGCGCCGGAGTACCTGAGTTCGGCGGTGGTCGTCCTCAAGCCGCCGGTGACCGGGAACCAGCCGAACCAGCTGACGAACCTCCAGCCGCCGCTCGCCTCCCTCTCCTACGGCGTCATCCAGCAGCTCGAATCGCCCGACGGGCACAAGGAGTTGAAGGCCGACGGGGTCGAGGGGACGTACCAGCTGATCCCGCGCAACAGCGGCACCAGCGCCACGCCCGCCTACCTCATCCCCTCGGTGCAGGTGCAGGCCCGCCGCGGTTCCGCCGCCGAGGCCGACGCGGTGGTCCGCAAGGTCATCGAGGTGTACGGCAGGCATGTGGCGGCCGTACAGGAGGCGCAGGGGGTCGCGACGGGGGCGCGGATCAGCGCCTCGGTGCTGGTCGCCCCGAGCTCCGCCCTGGTGCAGGGCACCAAGAGCCGCGCGCTGGCCGGTACGGCGCTGCTGGGCGGGCTCGGCGGGATCCTGGGCGCGCTGTGGTTCGACCGGTTCGCGCGGCGCCGTCGGGAGGACGTCACCGGGCCGCGGCTGTACCCGGACGAGGTGGCGGTGACGGGCTGAGGCCCGGGAGCTGAACGGCTTCATCAGATTCCGCGGCGCTTCCACGACTCCCACCACAGCCACTCGCGGCCGCGCTCGGCGACGGCCGACAGGATCAGCGGCTGGAGGTACGGCATCGCCTTCGGGCCGATCCGCTTTCTGAGCCGCAGCGCGCGGTACTCGGGCAGCGCCCGGTATCCGGGCAGGCACTCCTCGGCGAAGGCCACGCACTCCTCGACCGGGACGACGTCGGTGCGGCCCCGGTCGTAGGCGCGGTAGGCCCGGCGCAGCGCGTAGCGGGCGAGCCGGGTGTGGACCTGCTCGGCGAGGCGGTCGGCGTGCGGCAGCCGGTCGGCGCACTTGGCGAGCGCGGAGTCGTAGGCGACCAGGCGCTGGCGCAGGTCGTCGAGCTGGCCGCCGAAGTCGACGGTGGACATGTTGTTGCCGTGGACGCGGTAGAACGCCTGGTCGGCGCCGCGTATGTAGCCGACGTCGGCGTGGGCGGCGAGCCGCATCCACATCTCGATGTCACCGGCGTGCGGCAGGGCGGGGTCGTAGCCGCCGACCTGGCGCTGGAGGCCGGTGCGGACGACGACCTCGGGTGAGGTGATGCAGCCGGTGCCCTCGCGGAAGCGGCGCTCCAGCCACCACTGGCCGGGGTAGACGACCGAACCGGTGCTCTGTGTACGGGCGTTGGGCAGCGGCCCGCCGTGCTGGAAGCGCAGCGGACGCCCGTAGGCGAAACCGGCCTCGGGGTGGGCGTCGAGCAGGGCCGCGGCCCGCACCAGCGCGCCGGGCACCAGGCGGTCGTCGGCGGAGAGCAGGGCCACGTAGTCGCCGTCGGCCCATTCCATGAGGCCTTCGTTGTACGTGGCGATGTGGCCCTTGTTGGTCTCGTGGACGTGCACCTCGATGCGCGGGTCGGAGGCGGCCAGCTTGAGCGCGACCTCCGCCGAGTCGTCGGGCGAGGCGTCGTCGATGATGAGCACCCGGACGTCGACGCCGTCCTGCTCGTCCAGGACGCTGCTGACACAGTCGGCCAGGAAATGGCCGTACTTGTAGCAGGGGATCACAACACTGACGGTGCTCATGTGTGGGGGCCAATCCCCGGTGGTGGCCCCCGCCGCAGCGGGCGGGGGCCACCACCGGTGGGTTCCGGTCGGTCAGTTCTTCTTCGTGCGGACGGTCTTGCTGGACAGCGTCCAGGTCTTGGACCTGACCGTGTGGCGCTGCTTGTCCCGGGCGGTGACCGTGATCCTGAACCTGGTGCCGTCCGGCAGCGGGGTGGTGAGGTGGACGGACACCTTGTGGGTGGCCCGGTCGTAGGAGGTGACGGCCTTGACCTTCAGCTTCCTGGCCGCGGCCGCCTTGGTGCCGGGCAGGATGGTCAGGGTCGCCTGCACCGACGTCGGCCTGGCCGTCGTGGGCACGCTCATCACCAGGGCGCTGTCCGCGTCCGCGGTGTACTGCACCGCGAACTCACCCGCCTCCGAGGCGGTCGCCGTCGCCAGGGACGCACTCGGGTCGTCGGCGGTGAAGAGCGGGCCCACCCAGTAGTTCGCGGATCCGTAGGACCCGCTCGGGAAGGCCGTCGTACTGCCGTACTTGTAGAGCCCGTTGTGGTGGGTGGTGGTGTCGGCGGTGGCCGTCAGCGGATACGACTTGTGAGCCGAGGCGAAGTAGCCGCCGTCCACCGCGTAGTTGCCGTTCGGCGCGTGGTAGGACGCCACGTACGCGGTGCCCGCGGTGACGGCGACCGGTGTCGCGAAGGTCATCGTCTGCCAGCCGGAGGCGGTCTCCGCGGTGAAGGTGCCGGTGGCGAGCAGCGTGCCGTCGTCGGACCAGAGGCTGCCGGTGTGGGTGCCGGTGTTGGTGGCGCCCTTGTAGAAGGTGACGCCGGTGATCCAGCCGTCCGCCGAGGACGTGAACCGGGTGCCCAGCTCGACCGAGTTGGGGTCGCCGGTGACGGCGGTGGTGGCCGGGACCGCGCTCGCGCTCCACAGCGAGCAGGGGCAGGTGACCGCCGGCGGGGTGGAACTGGTGGTGAAGGACCAGGTCACCGGGTTCGCCATGGTGTTGCCCCAGACGTCCGCGGCCTGCACGGACGCGGTGTACGTGGTGTGCAGCTCCAGTTCGGTCGAGGGGGTGAAGGTCGCCTTGTTCGACGCCGGGTAGGTGAGGACCCCGGGCACGGTGTTGCCGTCCGGGTCCTTCAGGGTGAACGTCACGTTGTCGGTGTCGACGGCCGCGCTGAAGGTGGCCGACACCGGCGTCGTGATCGACGCGTCGGTCGCCCCGGACGTCGGCGAGGTGGAGCTGACGGTGGGCGGGGTGGTGCTGGCCGTGGAGGTGTCCAGGACCACGTCGACCCAGTAGTTGCTGCCGGAGGACGCGGAGGACGGGAAGGCGCTGGTGGAGCTGTACTTGTAGACGCCGTTGCCGCCGTCGGTGCCGGACTGGAGCGCGGTGAGCGGGGCGAGGCCCGCGCCGCTGTTCGAGAAGTAGCCGCCGTCGTAGGAGTAGCCGCCGTTGGGGGCGAAGTACGAGGCGACGTAGGTGGTGTTGGCCTTCACGGTGACCGGGGTGGCGAAGTTGAGCTGCTGCCAGCCCGAGGCCGTCTCGTTGGTGAAGGTGCCGGTGGCCAGGCGGGTGCCGGAGGCGGTCCACAGGCTGCCGGTGTGGGTGCCGGTGTTGGCGGTCGACTTGTAGAAGCGCACCCCGGTGACCGAACCGGCCGTCGTGGTGCGGAACTTGACGCCGAGCTCCAGCGGGCCGCCGTCACCCGCGTTGACGGTGCCGGGGACCGAGGTGGCCGGCCAGATGGTGCAGGGGCAGGCCTGCGGGCCGACGGTCAGCGGGATGGTGGTGACGGCGCCGATGTTGACGCTGTCGTCGACCGCGCGGACCTTGATGGACGCGGAGCCGGGGGCCGTCGGGGTCCAGCTGTAGCTCCAGGAGGTCAGGCCGGTGGCGGCCTGCCAGGTCGAGCCGCCGTCGGTGGAGACCTCCACGCGGGCGACCACGCCGCCGGAGTCGGTGGCGGTGCCCTTGATGGTGACCGGCTTGAGCGCCGGGACGGTGACCCCGGAGGCCGGGCTGGACACGGTGATCGTCGGGCCCGTGGTGTCGGTGGAGGCCGTGGCCGCGACGAGGTTGCTCTGCCGGGTCAGCGGCTGGACGCCCATGTCGGCGAGGATGTTCACGGTCGCCTGCTGCATCCGGACGTCCTCGGTGACCACCACGTCCGCCGGGTCGTACGTCGGCAGGTTGGTCAGGCCCCACGACCACTGCACGGTACCGGCGCCGAACACCAGCGCTCCGGAGTCCTGGTCGCGGAACTCGACGAGGTTGTGGGTCGCGGTGCCGTTGCCGTACATGTTGCCCCAGTCGAGCCGGAGCTTGCCGTCGTTGATGTCCACGGTCGTGGACGACACGTCGATCGCGCCCGCGGGCCGGGTGCTGTTGTCGAGGTCGCTGTCCCACTCGTAGCCGAGGGTGCCGGTCGGGAAGGTGGCGGTCTGGCTCGAAGTGAGGCCCGCTATCGAGGTGTTGCGCCAGATCCGGTTCTTGCCGTACGAGCCGGGGACGGTGATGGCGTCGGCGCGGTAGCCGTTCACGGTGAACATGGAGCCGGTGAGGATGTTCGGCGGCTGGTAGCTCTGCCCGTACTGGGTGCTCGTCGGGTCCATCCAGGTGCCGGTCCACTGGCCGCTCGGGTCGGCGACGCCGTTGTTCTGCGCCATCTTGGTCATCTTGTAGCAGGTCAGCGTCCGGTTGGCGGTGCTGGTGCCGTCGATGCTCGGGGTCAGCCGGGTCTTCCAGAACACCTCGTTGCCGCTGAAGAAGCCCTGCCGGACGCCTGCCTTGCGGGCCGCGAGGACGTTGCTGTACTGGCTCTGCGTCCAGTACTCGTCATGGCCGGAGGACAGGTACACCTTGTGGTTCTTCAGCAGGGTGGAGCCGTTGGTCGACACGTCCACGCCGGAGAGGTAGCTGACGTCGTAGCCGTTGCGCTCCAGCCAGGACAGCATCATGTACTCGGAGCCGTAGATGCCATTGTCGCCGCCGATGTCCAGCGGCCGGTTGTAACTGACCTCGTAGGCACGGCCGTCGGGCGCCGGGCCCGCGCCGCCGTAGAGGTCCTGGCCGCCGTAGTCGTTGTACGCCTGCCAGGTCTGGTCACTGGTCTGTACGACGATGTCGGAGGTGCTGGAGTCCTTGCGGACCACGAAGGGGTACGGCATGAGGCCGTCGCCGTCGGTCTGCGTGAGGTTCGCGATGTACAGGCCGGACACGGCGTCGCTGGGCACCGTCCAGCTCGCGGTCACGGGCCAGTTGCCGCAGTCGACCAGGCCGGTGCCGGCCTTGGTGGTGCAACTGGCGGGGTTGGAGGTGAAGTTGGCCGGGTAGGTCGTCGCGGCCTGGGCCGCCGTCGACATCAGCCGGGCGCCGTCGCCGCCGTACCAGCCCAGGCGGTAGATCTGGATCTGGTACGTGGTCTTCGACTGGATCTTGAACTGGACGGTGTCGCCCGCCTGGACGGACTCCTTGGTGGTGAACCCCTTGATGTCGCCGTAGGCGTTGGGCGAGTACCAGTCGGACATCGGGCTGCCCGCCTTGGAGTTCTCGCAGACGATCGGGTTCGAGCCCGTTCCGCACGGATCGGACGCCGCCTGGGCGGACCCGGCCACCGGGAGCACGGCGACTATCAGTGCTGCTACGACGGCGAGGCGCCCGCCCCGGATCCGTCTGAGCCAACTTCTCATGGTGTACCTCTCAGCGGTGCTGTGCAGACCGATCCACGAGATCGGCTGTGGTGCGTGGGGACGGGGGCGGTCAGCCGCGGAGCGCGTGGGCGAGGGTGTCCACGACGCGCTGCTGCTGGTCGGCGGTGAGGTGCGGGTGGAGCGGCAGCGACAGGATCCGGTCCGCGGCCCGCTCGGCGTGGGGGAAGTCGCCGCGGGCGTACCCGAGTTCGCGGTAGGCGGGGGTGAGGTGGACGGGGGCCGGGTAGTGCACCCCGGCGCCGATGCCCTCGGCGTTGAGCTTGCCGACGGTGTCGTCGCGGTCGGCTCCGGCGATCTGGACGACGTACAGGTGCCAGACGTGGACGTTGCCCGGCGCGGTCTCGGGCAGGACGACCCGGCCGGCGGCGACCAGGTCGGCGAGGAGTGCGTCGTAGCGGGCGGCGGCTGTCCTTCTCGCTTCGTTGCCGGCGGCCAGCCGCTTGAGCTTGGCGCGCAGGACGACGGCCTGGAGTCCGTCGAGGCGGCTGTTGAACCCGGGGACGTCGTGACGGTACTTGGCGACCCCGCCGTGGTTGGCGGTCGCCCGTACCAGTTCGGCGCGTTCCTCGTCGTCGGTGAGGACGGCGCCCGCGTCGCCGTAGGCGCCGAGGTTCTTGCCCGGGTAGAAGCTGGTGGCCGCGATACCGCCGCTGCCCGGGGTACGGCCGTCGGCGCTCGCGCCCTGGCACTGGGCGGCGTCCTCGACGACCCTTACGCGGTCGGGTAGTTGGGCCTTGAGTACGTCCACCTCGGCCATCTGGCCGTACAGATGCACCGGCACGACCGCGCGGGTCGCCGGGCCGACCGCGGCCAACGCGGCCTGGGGGTCGAGGAGATGGGTGCCGGGCAGACAGTCCGCGAGGACCGGCCTGGCACCGATCCTGGCGACCGCGCCGACGGTGGCGATGAAGGTGTTGGCGGGGACGACGACCTCGTCGCCGACGCCGACTCCACTGGCGCGCAGGGCGAGTTCGACGGCGTCGGTGCCGTTGGCGACGCCCACGACGTGCGCGACCCGGCCGAACTCGGCGTACTCGCGCTCGAATCGGCGTACCTCGTCGCCCCCGACGAACGCGGTGTTCGCCAGGACGCGGTCGAATCCGGCCCGCACCTCGTCGGCGACCTCTTCATGGGCCGCCTTGAGGTCCACGAGCGGTATCTGGATCATGTCAGCGGTCCCCCCACTGTTCGTGTCTCAAGTTCCGCAAGCGCCGGGGCACCTGCCTCCCGCAGCCGCCGGGCCGGGCTCCCCACCCAGACCTCGCCGGGCGGGACGTCGTCGAGTACGGCACTCCCCATGCCGATCTGCGACCAGGCACCCACCGTGGTGCCCTCCCTGACCAGAGCGCCGGAGCCGACATAGGCCCCCCGCTCCAGCCGCACTCCCCCGCCCAGCCGGACACCGGAGGTGAGCGTCACGTGGTCCTCGACCACGTCGTCGTGGGTGAGCACGACGTGCGGCATCACCGCGACATGCGCGCCCACCCGCACGGCGGCGGTGAGCACGCAGTGCGCGAGCAGCACCGAGCCGGGGCCGATCTCCGAGGTCGCCGACACCGCCGCGGTCGGGTGGACGACGGTCGCGTACCGGTCCTCGGGCAGGCCGAACCGCCGGACCAGCCGGGCGCGGGCCGCGTAGTCGCGCGGGTTGCCCACGCAGATCACGACCCGTGCCTCGGGCAGTTCGTGGACCAGGTCGCAGCCGCCGAGGACGGGCACCCCGTCCACCTCGGTGCCGTGCAGCGCGGGATTGTCGTCGAGGTGTCCGAGCAGCGTGAAGTCACCCAGGTCCGCCACGGCCTGGGCGGTCTCCCGGGCGAAGCCGCCCGCCCCGACGATCACAAGTCCCGTCATCCGCGGGCCTGTTCGCGCAGTGCGGCGACGACGCGGTCCTGCTGGGCCTCGGTCATGGTGTGGAACAGCGGCAGGATCAGCGAGTCGCGGCTGAGGCGCTCGGTGACCGGCAGCGGGCCGCTCGGGTGGTCGGCGTAGGCGGGTTCGAGGTGCGCGGCCATGATCCCGCGCCGGGCGGAGACCCCGGCCTCGGAGAGCGCGGCGAGCAGGTCGTCCCGGCCGACGGGGAAGTCCTCGTCGAGCAGCACCCAGTAGGACTGGAAGTTGGACTGCCCGTGCTCGGGATCGCGTACGGCGGTCAGGCCCGGGATGTCGCGCAGCAACGCGTCGTAGCGCGCGGCCAGTTCACGGCGGCGGGTGATCATCGCGTCGAGCTTGCCGAGCTGGACGAGTCCGACCGCGGCCTGGATGTCGGTCATCCGGTAGTTGAAGCCGACCTCCAAGTAGCTTTCCAGGACCGGCTTGTTGCTCGCGTGGCGTTCGGCCGCGGAGGCGTTCATGCCGTGCTCGCGCAGTCTGCGCAGCCGGGCCGCCCACTCGGCGTCGTCGGTGGTGATCATGCCGCCCTCGCCGGTCGTGACGACCTTGCGGGGGTGGAAGGACCAGGCGGCGAGCAGCGCGCCGTGCCCGACGGGCTTGCCGCCGACGGTCGAGCCGATGGCGCAGGCCGCGTCCTCGACGAGCGGCAGCTCCCACTCGGCACAGGCGGCGCGCAGGGCGTGCACGTCGGCGGGTACGCCACCCTGGTGAACGGCGAGCACAGCCTGGGTACTTGACGTACGGACCGCGTCCACCGTGGCCGGGGTCAAGTTGGCGGTGTCCGGGTCGACGTCGGCGAACACCGGCTCGGCACCGACGTACCGCACCGCGTTGGCGGTGGCGATGAACGACAGCGAGGGCACCACGACCTCGTCGCCGGGGCCGAGGCCGAGCGCGACGAGGGACAGGTGCAGGGCGGTCGTACAGGAGCTGACGGCGATGCCGTGCTCGGCGCCCACGCGTTCGGCGAAGGCCTTCTCGAACTCGGCGACGCGGGGGCCCTGGGCGACCCACCCGGACAGCACGGCGTCGGAGGCGGCCTCGGCCTCCTCCTCGCCGAGCCAGGGGATCATCACGGGGATACGGTCGGTGCTCACTTCGCGGCCTCCCGCTCGGCGCGCCACCACTGGACGAGGTCCTTGAGGCCGGTCTTCAAATCGATCTCCGCGGTGAACCCGAGCCGTTCGGCGGCCTGTGAGGTGTCCGCGAGACGCCGTACGACCGAGTTCACCGAGCGCGCGGGCCCGTGCACGGGCTCAAGCCCCTCGGCGCCCATCGCCTCCACCAGACCGTCGGCGAGCTCGCGCAGCGAAGTCTCCGTACCGCTGGCGATGTTGAAGACCTCGTCGGTCAAGTCGCCCTCGGCGGCCAGGATGTTGGCCCTCGCGATGTCGCGGACGTCGACGAAGTCCATGGTCTGCGTGCCGTCGCCGAGGATCAGCGGCGGCTCACCGGCCTCGATGCGCTCCATCCAGCGGATGAGCACCTCGGTGTACAGGCCGTGGATGTCCATGCGGGGCCCGTAGACGTTGAAGTAGCGCAGCGCCACGTAGTCCAGGCCGTACATGGCGTGGAAGCTGCGCAGCATGCCCTCGTTGAAGGCCTTCGCGGCGCCGTAGAAGGTGTCGTTGTTGTACGGGTGGTGGCGCTCGGTCGTCGGGAAGTCCTCGGCCATGCCGTAGACGGACGCCGAGGAGGAGGCGATCACCTTGCCGACCCCGGCCTCGGCGGCCGCCTCCAGGACGTTGAAGGTGCCGTCGACCAACACCTCGTTGGCGAGCCGGGGTTCCTCCGCGCACTGCGTGATGCGGATCGCGGCGAGATGGAACACCAGGTCTGCGCCCTCGGTGACCTTCTTCACGAGGGGGACGTCCCGGACGTCCCCCTCGACGACCTCCACGACCCCGCTGGGCAGGGCCTTCGCCAGGTTGGCCCGGCGTCCGCGCACGAAGTTGTCGAGTACGACGATCTCGCGGGCGCCGCCCTCGGCCAGCAGGTCGACCAGGTTGGAGCCGATGGTGCCCGCGCCCCCGGTGACCAGGATCTTCTTGCCTCGTACGCTGCTCAACTGCACTTACCTCTCAGCGGATTGGATCTGTCAACGGCCTCTGTCGACGGCCGGCGTCAGCGCCCGGCGCGCAGGCCGACGACCGCGCCCTTGAACTCGAGGCTTCGCGAAGCCGCCTCAAGGATGTCCAGCACCCGCAGCCCCGCCCGGCCGTCGGTCAGCGGCGCGCGGCCCTGTCCGATCGCGTCGCCGAACTCGTCGACCATGCTGCGCAGCGCTTCCTTCTCGCCGATCGCGGGCGCGACCATGTCGCCGGAGCGGTAGGAGATGAGCATCTCGCGGCGCTCGTCGGCGCCGATCTCCTGCGGCGCGGCCATGTCCACGCCCCGGTCGTAGACCGCCACCCGTTGCAGGGGGTTGAGGTCGTCCCAGACCAGGGTGCGCTTGGAGCCGCCCACCATGGTGGTGCGCACCTTGGTCGGGGAGAGCCAGTTGACGTGCACGTGGGCGATGGCCCCGGTGTTGAGGGTGAGCGTCAGATAGGCGACGCAGGCCTGTCCGGCGCCGATCGGGTCGGCCCCGTGGGCGGCGACGGCGACCGGCTCGACGCCCGCCGGGAGGATGAAGTCCAGGATCGACAGGTCGTGCGGGGCGAGGTCCCACATCACGTCGATGTCCTTCTGGACCAGGCCGAGGTTGATGCGGACCGAGTCGACGAAGTGGATCTCGCCGAGTTCGCCGGAGCGGACCATCTCGCGGATGCGGCCCACGGCGGGCGTGTAGCAGTAGGTGTGGTCGCACATCAGGGTCAGGCCGCGCTCCTCGGCCTCGGTCACCAGGCGCAGTCCGTCGGCGTAGGTGGCCGCGAGCGGCTTCTCCACCAGGACGTGCTTGCCGGCGCGCAGGGCGGCCAGGGCGATGTCGAGGTGGGTGCCGGCGGGCGTGGCCACGGCGACGGCGTGGACCTCGGGGTCGGCGAGGACGGCCGCGTAGTCCGCGGTGGCCTCGACGGTCGAGTAGGCGCCGAGGACCCGCCGGGCGCGGTCCACGTCGAGGTCGCACAGCTGACGCAGCCGGAACCGGTCGCTGGCCTGGAAGTTGCGTACGAGGTTGGGACCCCAGTAGCCGGCCCCCACGACCGCGACCCCCAACGGCCCCTTGGTCTCAGTCACTTGGTTCCTCTTCCTTCGGTCCATCAGTAGGCCCCCGTCCCGCGCACCACCGCTGTCGTGGTGCGCGCCAGGATGGACAGGTCGAGGCTGGTCGACCAGTTGTCCACGTATGCGAGATCGAGCCGGACCGCTTCGTCCCAGGGCAGGTCGGAGCGGCCGCTGACCTGCCAGAGTCCGGTGAGTCCGGGCTTCACGAGCAGCCGGCGCTTGATGTCCGGCGTGTACTCCTCGACCTCCTCGGGCAGCGGCGGGCGGGGGCCGACCAGCGACATCTGGCCCTTGACCACGTTGACCAGCTGCGGGAGTTCGTCGAGCGAGCTGCGGCGCAGGAAGGAGCCGACCCGGGTGATGCGCGGGTCCTCCTTCACCTTGAACAGCAGGCCGTCGCTGTTCTCGTTGAGGTGCGCGAGTTCCGCGCGCAGTTCCTCCGAGTCGGGCCGCATGGTGCGGAACTTCAGCATGGTGAAGTGGTCGCCGTAGCGGCCCACCCGCTGCTGCCGGAAGAGCGCGGGCCCGGTGCTGTCCAGCCGGACGACCAGGGCGATCAGCAGCATCAGCGGGGCGAGGAGAAGCAGCAGGCCGGCGGCAAGGAAACGATCCAGCAGTTCCTTGGGCAGCCGGGAGAACCGGGAGAGCTTCGGCGCCCGGATCCGTACCAGCGGCACGCCGTTGGTGGGCCGTACCGCCAGACGTGGTGCGGAGACGTCCGTCAGTACGGGGGCCAGCAGGAAGTCGACGCCCTGCACGTCTGCCGCCCACGACATCCGGCGCAGGGCGGCGGTGTCGAGTTCGGGCGTCGGCAGCACCACCACGGTGGTGATGCCCGCGACCCGGACGACGTCGTTCATGTCGCCGACGCCGCCGAGGAAGGGGATCCCCAACTTGCGTACGTCCGAGGCGTTCTCGGGATCGCTCAGACACGCTCCGGCGATCCGCAGCTCCTGCACACCGCCCCGCTGGAGCACCGCGACCAGTTCCACGACCCCGCGCGAGGAGCCGACCAGGAGGGTGGCGCTGCGGTCCTGGCCGCGGGACCAGCGCCGGTGCAGCCGGCGGCGGAGCGTGTAGCGGACGGGCAGGGCGATCGCGACAGCCGGTATCGCGGCCATGGTCATGTCATGGAGAAGGCCCGAATCGTGGGTGAACGACCAGTGCGCGGCCGCGGCCAGCGCCGGCAGCGCGAGGGCCCCCCGCAGCACCCGCCGGTACTCCTCGTTCCCGAGCCCGAGAGCGCTGCGGTCGTAGGAGCGGTGGGCGAGCATCATCAGGATCCACGCCGGAGGCAGCGCCAGGGCCACCGTCCAGCGGCCGTAGGCCGCGTGGATCAAGAAGGCCGCGGCAACGGCCGTGAGGCCGTCCGCGACCAGCAGGACGATCCGGTACTTCTCTTCCCAACGTCTTCGACGAACAGGCGGACGTCTGTGTTCCACATCCACGTGCTCATGCGTGACCTCAATGGTCATGCGCCCCCCACGACGTGCGCGGTTTCCCCTGACCGAACACCGATGCGCCCCCAGCACAACGGTGGTTGAAACAAAAAGCCTCGGCGATTCCCCAACCGCCCATGCCCCCCACACCTGTTGGTCAGGGCCTCCTGCTCCCCACCCAAACCGGCTCGGCGGACATCAATCTAGACCACCACGCACAGGCTCGGGAACAGTTGGACGAAACACATGTCGCAATAGTGACACCGACGGCATACTGCCCGCGTGACGAGCATCGTGATCCCGGCCCACAACGAGGCGGCTGTCATCGGCAGACTCCTCGACGCACTGTTGGCCGATTCCGCCCCTCTTGACGACACCGACATCGTGGTCGTATGCAACGGCTGCACGGACGACACCGCCCGGGTCGCGGCCGAACACGGCCCACGGGTACGGGTGGTGGAGATCCCCGTCCCCTCCAAGCACGCCGCGATGCGGGCGGGCGACGACCACGCGCGGGGCTTCCCGCGCCTGTACGTGGACGCCGACGTCGTGATCACGGGCGCCGGCGTACGGGCCCTGACGGCCCCCCTCGACGACACGGACTCGGGCGTCCTCGCCACCGCCCCGGCCCGCCGGATCCCGCTGGCGGCCTGCGCCTGGCGGGTGCGCGCCTACTACCGGGTGTGGCAGCGGCTGCCCGCGGTCCGCGAGGGACTGTTCGGCCGGGGCGTCATCGCGCTCTCCAAGGCCGGGCACGCCCGGATCGCCGAGCTGCCCCCGCTGATGGCCGACGACCTCGCCGCGTCCCTGGCGTTCGGTCCGGCCGAACGGCTGGTGGTCGACGCGGCCGAGGTCGTGATCCAACCCCCGCGCACCTGGCGGGATCTGATCAGACGCCGGATCCGGGCCGCGGTCTCCACCGCCCAGGTCGAACAACAGCAGAGTCCCCCGGATGCCTCGGCGCGCACCAGCAAGGCCGACCTGAAAGCGCTGCTGCGCGGGGATCCGAAGCTCTTCACCAGTGTCGTAGTCTTCGTCGCGGCGGCCGTCGCCGCCCGGCGGGGGGCCCGGAAGGCCATCCGGGCCGAGGACTTCGGGACCTGGCTACGGGACGAGAGCAGCCGGCAGAACTGATCACAGCGCACCAGGAGTTCCTGTCTTGTACCTCACCGACCGCTCCGCGGCCCCGAAGGAGGGCGCCGCCCCCGGCCGAAGACGCGGGCCGGGGCGCAGGGTCGCCCCGGTCGTGCTCGTCCTCGGCACGGTCAGCCTGATCACCGATGTCTCCTCGGAGATGGTCACCGCCGTCCTGCCGCTCTACCTCGTCACCACGCTCGGGTTCAGCCCGCTGGGGTTCGGCACCCTCGACGGCGTCTACAACGGCGTGAGCGCGCTGGTCCAGCTGACCGGCGGGCATCTCGCGGACCGCATCCGCAACCACAAGCTGCTGGCGGGGCTCGGCTACGGCCTCTCCGCCCTCTGCAAGCCGCTGCTCCTGCTGGTGAGCAGCATCGGAGCGCTCGGCACGGTCCTCGCCCTGGACCGCACCGGCAAGGGCCTGCGCACCGCCCCCCGCGACGCGATGATCTCCCTGTCCACGCCCACCGAGACCCAGGGCCGCGCCTTCGGTGTGCACCGCGCGATGGACACGACCGGCGCGATGCTCGGCCCCCTGGCCGCGTTCCTCATCCTCCAGGCGGCGGCCGACGGCTACGACGCGGTCTTCGGCGTCAGCACATGCGTGGCGGTACTTGGCGTGCTGGTGCTGGTGCTGTTCGTGCCGGGGAGACGGCAGACGGTCCCCACGGAGAACGGAGAAGTACCGGACGCCAAACCCCCCGTCCACCTCCGCGAAGCGCTCGCCCTGCTCCGGATCCCCCGGCTCCGCGCCCTCGCCGGCTGTGCCGCCCTGCTCGGGCTCACCACCGTCAGCGACGCCTTCCTCTACCTGCTCCTGCAGCGCCGCGCCGGCATCGGCGAGCAGTGGTTCACACTGCTCCCGCTCGGCACCGCCGTGGTGTTCCTGCTGCTGGCCGTGCCCGTCGGCTCCCTCGCGGACCGGATCGGCCGGCGCACCGTGTTCCTCGCCGGACACGTGGGCCTGCTCTGCGCCTACGGCCTCCTGCTGTGGGCCCCGGACACCCCGGCCCTGCCCTACCTCGTCCTCGCCCTGCACGGCATCTTCTACGCGGCCACCGACGGCGTGCTCCCGGCCGCCCTCGCCGCCGTCGTACCCGAGCGGCTGCGCGCCACCGGCCTCGCCGTCGTCGGCACCAGCCAGGCACTGGCCCGCTTCTGCTGCTCGCTGGCCTTCGGCGCCGCCTGGACCCTGTGGGGCGACGGCCCGGCGCTCGCGGGCTCGGCGATCGGCCTGCTGTGCTGCGCCGCCGTAGCCGCCGTGGTGCTGCGACCGGCCGACGGACCCCGATGACCACGACAGCGAACAGAACCACAGGGACGCTCATGACATCGCCGCCTCCGCTGCGCCGCCGCCTGCTCATACTCGTCGCCGCGGTCCTGCTGCTCGCGGGCGTGGGGACCGCCGTGGTCCTGAACGCCGCCGACCGCGCGGACCGGGCCAACCAGGTCCAGAAGGGCGGCCCCGCCGTCAGCACCGGCAAGCTGACCCTCGGCCAGAAGAACCGCCTGGCCTTCGTCAACGCGGCCGCGGGACCCCGCCGTACCGCCGTCGCCTCCGTGCCGTCCACCGACCCCGGGGGCGGCCGGGTCGCCTCGGACCTCAAGTGCGCCCGCTTCTACGCGGCCGCCGGCACCGGCGTCTGCCTCCAGTCCAACCCTGGAGTCCTCAAGCAGAGCAACCGCGCCCTGCTGCTCGACGCGGACCTGCGCACCAAGCGCACCTTCCCGCTCGCGGGCACCCCCAGCCGCGCCCGGGTCTCCCCCAGCGGCCGGCTCGTCGCCTGGACCGTCTTCGTCTCCGGCGAGTCGTACGCGTCCGCGTTCTTCTCCACCAGGACCTCGATCCTGGACACCCGCACCATGAAGCTGATCCCCAGCCTGGAGACGTTCGCGATCACGCTGGACGGCAAGTCCTACCGGGCCTCGGACGTCAACTTCTGGGGTGTCACCTTCGCCAAGGACGACGACACCTTCTACGCCACCCTCAACACCGGCAACAAGACCTATCTGGTACGGGGTTCACTGTCCCGGCAGTCGGTCACCACCCTCGTCGAGAACGTGGAGTGCCCCTCGCTCTCCCCCGACGAGACCCGGGTCGCCTTCAAGAAGCGGGTGCTCTCCCGCACCGATCTCTGGCACGAGTACGTCCTGGACCTGCGCACCCTGCGCGAGACCCCGCTCGCCGAGAAGCACAGCGTCGACGACCAGGCGACCTGGCTCGACGACGGGACGGTCGCCTACGCGCTGCCCAGCGAGGGCGACGTCAAGAGCACCGACCTGTGGAGCGTGCCGGCCGACGGCAGCGGGAAGCCCCGGCTGCTGGTCTCGGGCGCCTCGTCACCGGCACCCCTGTAGACAAAGGCGACGGCGCCCGCCCAACGTCCGGTCGGGGACGAGAAGGGCAGGCGCCGCCAGCGTTCCGTACGCCTTTGTACGGGACGTCTCTTCAGATGGGCTCAGACCATCAGCGAACGGTCCGTCGGCTTGATCGGCGCCGGCAGATCGCTGGCCCCGGTCAGGAACCGGTCGCAGCCACGCGCCGCCGAACGGCCCTCGGCGATCGCCCACACGATGAGCGACTGACCGCGGCCCGCGTCACCGGCGACGAAGACGCCCGGCACGTTGGTCGCGAAGTCGGCGTCGCGGGCGACGTTGCCGCGCTCGTCCAGCTCCAGGCCGAACTGCTCGACCAGGCCGTTCTCCCGGTCGGTGCCGGTGAAGCCCATCGCGAGGGTGACCAGCTGGGCGGGGATCTTGCGCTCCGTGCCCGGCTTCGGGGTCAACCGGCCCTCAATGAACTCCACTTCGGTGAGGTGCAGCCACTGGACGTTGCCGTCCTCGTCGCCCTCGAAGTGGGTCGTCGAGACGGAGTAGACCCGCTCGCCGCCCTCCTCGTGCGCGGACGTGACCTTGTAGAGCATGGGGAAGGTCGGCCAGGGCTGGTTCGGGTTCCGCTCCTCGCCCGGCCGCGGCATGATCTCCAACTGCGTGACGGACGCGGCCCCTTGACGGTGCGCGGTGCCCACGCAGTCCGCGCCGGTGTCGCCACCGCCGATGACCACGACGTGCTTGCCCTCGGCGGAGACGGGGGACGTCACATAGTCGCCCTCCTGCACCTTGTTCGCCAGGGGCAGGTACTCCATCGCCTGGTAGACGCCCTTCAACTCCCGCCCGGGGACGGGGAGATCACGCGCGGTGGTGGCACCGGCGGCGATCACCACGGCGTCGTACCGCTTCTTCAGGTCGGTCGCCTTGAGGTCGCGGCCGATCTCGATCCCGGTACGGAAGCGGGTGCCCTCCGCGCGCATCTGCTCGATACGGCGGTTGATGTGCCGCTTCTCCATCTTGAACTCCGGGATGCCGTACCGGAGGAGGCCTCCGATGCGGTCCGCGCGCTCGTAGACGGCGACGGTGTGACCGGCCCGCGTGAGCTGCTGGGCGGCGGCGAGACCCGCCGGGCCCGAGCCGATCACGGCGACGGTCTTGCCGGACAGGCGCTCCGGGGCCTGGGGAGCGACATCGCCGCTGTCCCACGCCTTGTCGATGATCGAGACCTCGACGTTCTTGATGGTCACAGCCGGCTGGTTGATGCCGAGCACACACGCCGACTCACAGGGAGCCGGGCACAACCGACCCGTGAACTCCGGGAAGTTGTTGGTCGCGTGCAGACGCTCGCTCGCGGCCGCCCAGTCCTCGCGGTAGGCGTAGTCGTTCCACTCCGGGATGAGGTTTCCGAGCGGACAGCCGTTGTGGCAGAACGGGATGCCGCAGTCCATGCAGCGGGACGCCTGCTTCGAGATGATCGGCAGCAGCGAGCCCGGGACGTAGACCTCGTTCCAGTCCTTCAGACGTACGTCGACGGGGCGGGACTTGGCGACCTCACGGCCGTGGTTCAGGAAGCCCTTCGGGTCAGCCATTGATCGCCGCCTCCATCATCTTCTCGGTGATCTCGGACTCGGAGAGTCCCGCCTGCTCGGCGGCGTCCTTGGCGGCGAGCACTGCCTTGTACGTGCTGGGGATGATCTTGCTGAAGCGCTCGACCGCGGTGTCCCACTCGGCCAGGAGCTTCTCGGCGACCGTGGAGCCGGTCTCCTCCTGGTGGCGGCGCACCACGTCGTGCAGCCACTGCTTGTCGGCGTCGTCCAGCGCCTCGACGGCGTCGACGTTGCCGACGTTGACGTTGTCCTTGTCGAGGTCGATGACGTAGGCGATACCGCCGGACATGCCGGCCGCGAAGTTGCGGCCCGTCTCACCGAGGACCACCGCGTGACCGCCGGTCATGTACTCGCAGCCGTGGTCGCCCACGCCCTCCGAGACCACCAGCGCACCGGAGTTGCGGACGCAGAAGCGCTCACCGGTACGGCCGCGCAGGAACAGCTCGCCGCCGGTCGCGCCGTACGCGATGGTGTTGCCCGCGATCGTCGAGTACTCGGCGAGGTGGTCGGCGCCCCGGTCGGGACGGACGATCACGCGGCCGCCGGAGAGGCCCTTGCCGACGTAGTCGTTGGCGTCGCCCTCCAGGCGCAGCGTGACACCGCGCGGGAGGAAGGCGCCGAAGGACTGGCCCGCGGAGCCGGTGAAGGTGATGTCGACGGTGTCGTCGGGCAGGCCCGCGCCGCCGAACTTCTTCGTCACCTCGTGGCCGAGCATGGTGCCGACCGTGCGGTTGATGTTGCGCACCTTGACCTGCGCGCGCACCGGCTGGGCGTCGGTCGCGGAGTCCGCGGCCAGCGCGTCGGCGGCGAGCTTGATCAGCTCGTTGTCGAGCGCCTTCTCCAGACCGTGGTCCTGCGCGATCAGCTGGTGGCGCACCGCGCCCTCGGGCAGCGACGGCACGTGGAACAGCGGCTCCAGGTCCAGGCCCTGCGCCTTCCAGTGGTCGACCGCACGGGTCACGTCGAGCGCCTCGGCGTGGCCGACGGCCTCCTCGATGGAGCGGAAGCCCAGCTCGGCGAGGATCTCGCGGACCTCCTCGGCGATGAACTTGAAGAAGTTCACGACGTACTCGGCCTTGCCGGAGAACCGGTCGCGCAGCACCGGGTTCTGGGTGGCGATGCCGACCGGGCAGGTGTCCAGGTGGCAGACGCGCATCATGACGCAGCCGGAGACGACGAGCGGCGCGGTCGCGAAACCGAACTCCTCGGCACCGAGCAGCGCGGCGATGACGACGTCACGGCCGGTCTTGAGCTGACCGTCGGTCTGGACGACGATCCGGTCGCGCAGGCCGTTGAGCAGCAGGGTCTGCTGGGTCTCGGCGAGGCCCAACTCCCAGGGCCCACCCGCGTGCTTCAGCGAAGTAAGAGGGGAAGCACCGGTGCCACCGTCGTGACCGGAGATCAGGACGACGTCCGCGTGCGCCTTCGACACACCGGCGGCGACCGTACCGACACCGACCTCCGAGACCAGCTTCACGTGAATCCGCGCCTGCGGGTTCGCGTTCTTCAGGTCGTGGATCAGCTGGGCCAGGTCCTCGATCGAGTAGATGTCGTGGTGCGGCGGCGGGGAGATCAGACCGACACCCGGAGTGGAGTGCCGGGTCTTGGCGACCCACGGGTAGACCTTGTGACCGGGCAGCTGGCCGCCCTCGCCGGGCTTGGCGCCCTGGGCCATCTTGATCTGGATGTCGTCCGCGTTGACCAAGTACTCGGAGGTCACACCGAAGCGTCCGGAGGCGACCTGCTTGATGGCTGACCTACGGGCCGGGTCGTAGAGACGGTCCGGGTCCTCGCCGCCCTCACCGGTGTTGGACTTGCCGCCCAGCTGGTTCATGGCGATGGCGAGCGTCTCGTGCGCCTCGCGCGAGATGGAGCCGTACGACATGGCGCCCGTGGAGAAGCGCTTGACGATCTCGGAGACGGGCTCGACCTCGTCGACGGAGATCGGCTGGCGGTCCGACTTGAAGCCGAAGAGTCCGCGGAGCGTCATCAGCCGCTCGGACTGCTCGTTCACGCGGTCCGTGTACTTCTTGAAGATGTCGAAGCGGTTGGCACGCGTCGAGTGCTGGAGGCGGAAGACCGTCTCCGGGTCGAACAGGTGCGGCTCGCCCTCACGGCGCCACTGGTACTCGCCGCCTATCTCCAGCGCGCGGTGCGCGGGCGCGATGCCGGAGGCGGGGTACGCCTTGGCGTGCCGGGCGGCGACCTCCTTGGCGACGACGTCGATGCCGACGCCGCCGATCTTGGAGGCGGTACCGCTGAAGTACTTGGCGACGAAGGCCTCTTCGAGACCGACGGCCTCGAAGACCTGGGCGCCGCGGTAGGAGGCGACGGTGGAGATGCCCATCTTCGACATGACCTTGAGGACACCCTTGCCGAGGGCGTAGATCAGGTTCCGGATGGCCTTCTCGGCCTCGATGTCGGAGAGGAAGGTGCCGGCGCGGACCAGGTCCTCGACGGACTCCATCGCCAGGTACGGGTTCACGGCCGCGGCGCCGAAGCCGATGAGCAGGGCGACGTGGTGGACCTCGCGGACGTCACCGGCCTCGACCAGCAGGCCCACCTGGGTGCGCTGCTTGGTGCGGATGAGGTGGTGGTGGACGGCCGCGGTGAGCAGCAGCGAGGGGATCGGCGCGTGCTCGGCGTCGGAGTGGCGGTCCGAGAGCACGATCAGCCGGGCGCCGTTGTCGATGGCCGCGTCGGCCTCGGCGCAGATCTCCTCGATGCGCGCGGCGAGGGCGTCGCCGCCGCCGGAGACCCGGTACAGGCCGGACAGGGTCGCGGCCTTGAAGCCGGGCATGTCGCCGTCGGCGTTGATGTGGATGAGCTTGGCCAGCTCGTCGTTGTCGATCACCGGGAACGGCAGGGTGACCGTACGGCAGGACGCGGCGCTCGGCTCCAGCAGGTTGCCCTGGGGGCCCAGCGAGGAGCGCAGGGAGGTGACCAGCTCTTCCCGGATCGCGTCCAGCGGCGGGTTGGTGACCTGCGCGAACAGCTGGGTGAAGTAGTCGAAGAGCAGCCGCGGACGGCTGGACAGCGCGGCGATCGGCGAGTCCGTGCCCATCGAACCGATCGGCTCGGCACCGGCCTTGGCCATCGGGGCGAGGATGACGCGCAGCTCCTCCTCGGTGTAACCGAAGGTCTGCTGGCGGCGGGTGACCGAGGCGTGGGTGTGCACGATGTGCTCGCGCTCGGGCAGGTCGGAGAGCTCGATCTCCCCGGCCTCCAGCCACTCGGCGTAGGGCTGCTCGGCGGCGAGGCCGGCCTTGATCTCGTCGTCCTCGATGATGCGGTGCTCGACGGTGTCGACGAGGAACATCCGGCCCGGCTGGAGCCGGCCCTTGCGGACCACCTTGGCGGGGTCGATGTCGAGGACGCCGACCTCGGAGCCGAGGACGACGAGACCGTCGTCGGTGACCCAGTAGCGGCCGGGACGCAGACCGTTGCGGTCGAGGACCGCGCCGACCTGCTTGCCGTCGGTGAAGGTGACACAGGCCGGGCCGTCCCAGGGCTCCATCATCGTGGAGTGGAACTCGTAGAACGCGCGGCGGGCGGGCTCCATGGAGTCGTGGTTCTCCCACGCCTCCGGGATCATCATCAGCACGGAGTGCGGCAGCGAACGGCCGCCCAGGTGCAGGAGTTCGAGCACCTCGTCGAAGGACGCCGAGTCGGAGGCGTCCGGCGTACAGATCGGGAAGATCCGCTCCAGGTCCTTGCCCTCGCCGCCGAAGAGGTCGGAGACCAGCTGGGACTCGCGGGCGACCATCCAGTTGCGGTTGCCCTTGACGGTGTTGATCTCACCGTTGTGCGCGACGAACCGGTACGGGTGCGCGAGGGGCCACGACGGGAAGGTGTTCGTGGAGAACCGGGAGTGCACGAGCGCGATCGCGGAGGCGAAGCGGCGGTCGGACAGGTCCGGGAAGAAGGGCTCCAGCTGGCCGGTGGTCAGCATGCCCTTGTAGACGATCGTCCGCGCGGACAGCGACGGGAAGTACACGTCGACCTCGCGCTCGGCGCGCTTGCGCAGCACAAAGGCCTTGCGGTCGAGGTCGATGCCCTCCGAGGAGCCGTCGCTGACGAAGACCTGGCGGAAGGCCGGCATCGTCGAACGGGCGGTGGCACCGAGCAGCTCGGGGGCAACGGGAACCTCACGCCATCCCAGAACCGTCAGGCCCTCTTCGACGGCGATCGTCTCGATCTTCGAGACGGCGTCCCCGGTGCCCTCCTCGGGCAGGAAGGCGATACCGACCGCGTACGCGCCGGCCGCGGGCAGCTCGAAGCCGGCGACCTCGCGGAAGAAGGCGTCCGGAACCTGGGACAGGATGCCCGCGCCGTCACCCGAGTCGGGCTCGGAGCCGGTGGCACCGCGGTGCTCCAGGTTGCGCAGAACCGTGAGCGCCTGCTCGACCAGCGCATGGCTCGCCTCGCCGGTGAGGGTGGCCACGAAACCGACGCCACAGGCGTCCTTCTCGTTGCGGGGGTCGTACATACCCTGCGCAGCAGGGCGAGCATCCATGAAGGACCACTTCTGGCCATCCACGGAGTGCTGGGACGGCTGGCGCGGCGTACGCATCGGCTCTCCCGTCGTCGTCAACTGGCATATGCAGATTGCCGAGGGACGACGTTGGCCCTCTGCGTGTGAGTGCAAAATTTCGTGCAGGTTACATGATGGAGCGGTTCTCGGGAACTGGATATTCCGTTCCAACATGCGGACGCCACGGGGTGCGAGGGGGGTGTCGCACACGTGGCTTGAAGTATGGGGGTCCGGGCCGGACTGATCGGTCAGATCGGTGTCCATCGGTCCGGGGGCGGAGGGGGCGTCGTCGCCCACCCCGCGCGTGCGCCGCAAGCGTCATTGCCCACAGCGCTTACGGCTCATGCCCAGTGGTTAAGCATTCGAAACCAGTGAGTAACGGCTACTTATGCGGTCCCTCGCATAAGTAGCGGTCGACCTATCCTACGGCGCTTCCGAACAAGCTGCCCAGGGCGTACGTCACACCGGCCGCCGCGCCTCCCAGGACGAGCTGCCGCAATCCGCTGTACCACCAGGTCCGCGCCGTCACCCGCGCCACCACGGCACCGCACGCGAACAGCCCGAACAGCGCGAGCAGTACGGCGGGCCAGAGCGCGGTCGCACCGAGCAGATACGGGAGTACGGGGAGCAGGGCGCCCAGCGCGAAGGAGCCGAAGGAGGAGACCGCGGCGACGAGCGGCGAGGGCAGGTCACCGGGGTCGATCCCCAGCTCCTCGCGGGCGTGGATCTCGAGAGCCTGCTCGGGATCCTTCGACAGCTGCCGGGCGACCTCACGCGCCAGCTCCGGCTCGACACCCCGCCCCTCGTACAGGGCCGCCAGCTCGGCCTCCTCGTCCTTGGGGTGCTTGCGCAGCTCCCGCCGCTCGACGTCCAGCTCTGCCTCGACCAGCTCACGCTGGGAGGCGACGGAGGTGTACTCACCGGCGGCCATCGAGAAGGCGCCGGCCGCGAGCCCGGCCAGGCCGGTGACCACGATGACACTCCGCCCGACGGCCCCGCCCGCGACTCCGGTCATCAGGGCGAGGTTGGAGACGAGTCCGTCCATGGCACCGAAGACGGCGGGCCGCAGCCAGCCGCCGTTCACATCGCGGTGCGTGTGGTTGTCACGGTGCGCCTCGTGAAGCGGCGCCTCGACGTCGATGATGGCCATTCCGGTCCCCCAGGAAAGCTAAGCCAAAGCTAACTTTGGACAAGTTCTAATTCTTAACAACGCCCACAGTACGTCGGCGCATTCCCTCCCGCCAGCAAGGAGAGGCTGGGCTAACCTGCGGTTTTCCCCTCGCTGGCTCATCTGATCGGTGACCCGCACAGATGTCGACCGGGTGATGATGAGGCTCAGGAGGCTCAGGTCAACCGCCGATGGTGGGACACATGCGCAAAGGTCCCTGTGGAAAGGCCCGCGTATGGCATCGATCGCCTGCATCCCCTCGGCCCCGGCGCCCCAGGGCACCGCCGAACTCCGCGAGCGGGCCCGCGGCGCCCTGCTGGGCCTGGCGGTCGGGGACGCGCTCGGCGCCCCCGCCGAGAACATGAAGCCGTCGGAGATCCGCGCCCGCTGGGGCCGTATCGAGGGGTACGTCTCCGAGAACCCCTCCGGCACGGACGACACGGAGTACGCGATCTTCTCGGGCCTGCTCCTGGCCCGCCACGGCTCGTCGCTGACCCCCTCCCATGTCGAGGCGGCCTGGCACGAGTGGATCGCGGACCGTGACGAGGGCCCCTTCCGCGGGGCGGGTTTCAGCGAACGCGGCACCCTGGAGAACCTCCGCCGGGGCCTCGCGGCCCCCATCTCGGCGCAACACCGCCACGCCTGGAGCGACGGCCTGGCCATGCGCGCGGCCCCCTTCGGCGTCTTCGCCGCGGGCCGCCCCGCGGAGGCGGCCCGCCTGGTGGCGATCGACGGCTCGGTGAGCCACGAGGGCGAGGGCATCTACGGCGGCCAGGCGGTCGCGGCGGGCGTGGCGGCGGCGATGGCGGGCGCCCCGACCATCGCGGTGGTCGCCTCCGCGCTGGCGGTCATCCCGGACGACAGCTGGACGGCGCGTTCCCTGCGCCGGGCGGTCGCGGTGGCCCACCGGGGCGAGAAGGCGGTCCGCTCGGCGGTGGTGATCGGCGGCTACCCCTGGACGGACCTGGCCCCCGAAGCCGTCGCCCTGGCCTTCGGCGCGTACGCGGCGGCGGACGGCGACTTCCGCGAGTCGGTCCTCACCGCGGTCAACATGGGCCGCGACGCGGACACGACGGCGGCGGTGGCGGGAGCACTGGCAGGTGCGACGCGGGGCGAGCCGTCGATCCCGCCCGACTGGTCCTCGGCCATCACCCCGGCCCGAGGCACCTGCCTCCCGGCAATGGCGGGCCACCACGTCCTGGAGGTGGCGGAACTGCTGACGACGGCGCAAGCCCGCACGGAGGTCCCCTCATGACCCCACCAACCCCCTGGAACGAACCAACAACACTCACCGCACCCCACGCTCCCGCGCCCACCGACGGCGAACACACCCCACAGGAGCCACCCGCACCCGACAAGGAACCCCGCACCCCTCCACCCGCAGTCGCCGACCGCGAACCCACCCCACAAGCACCCCCCACACCCGACAACGAACCCCCCACACCCCCACCCGTCGCTCTGCTGGGACAGGAGCCTGCGTCGCCTTCCGAGGATCTCGCGCATGAGCGCTCGTTCCTTTCCGTTGCACCGCTGGCAACACC